>JACCTF010000985.1 GCA_013812565.1 Pyrinomonadaceae bacterium
TGTTGATTGCTGGGCCACATGGAGAGTATCCAAGCGCTCTTGCAGAACTTTACTATTTCAGCAAGGGGCGTTGGAAAACAGTATTCCATGAAAATGGATTCGAGATAAAGCACGTCACCGGCAACGATCTCTTTTATACCGGATACGGTCTGTTTCCTAACATACCGTTGGGGACTCGCCACACCATGGCCCGCTTTATGGGTTCAGCTTGCTATGTTTATGTTACGCAAAAATCCGGCAGATGATACGTGTTCTATTTTTGAATAGACGCTTTGAACCCGGGGGGGCCGAGCGGCAGCTAATTGAACTGATTAAGGGAATGAACAAAACTCTCTTTTCAGTTGTGGTTGCGACTTTCTATGAGGGCGGGGCACTACATGCAGAGGTGAAGAGTATTGATGATGTGCTGTCAGTTTCGCTTCACAAAAAACGTCGGTGGGATGTGCTGCCGTTTGTATATCGATTGTGGAGTGAAGCGCGCAAACATAATCCCCAAATTGTGCATGGTTATATTGGGGAAGCCAACGTGTTTTCGCTCTTAGCGGGACGGCTCGCGGGTGCCAAGGTTGTCTGGGGTGTACGCGCATCCAACATGGATTTGAGTCGTTATAATTGGTTGTTTACTCTGACATTCCGCTTGGAGTGCTTCTTCTCTCGCTTCGCTGATCTCATCATCGTTAACTCCACCGCCGGTCGAGCATATCACCTGGCGCATGGGTTTCCTGCCGATAAAATGGTAGTTATTCACAACGGCATTGACACTGAACGGTTCAAACCCGACAGGGAAGCCGGGGCAAAGGTACGAACTGAATGGGGAGTTTCAAAGGACACGATTTTGATAGGACTGATTGGGCGACTTGACCCGATGAAGGATCACCCGACGTTTCTACGAGCCGCTGCACTGATGTGCGAAGATCGGCGTGATGTACGCTTTGTCTGCGTGGGTAATGGGCAAGAGGATTATGTACGGCAGATGCAGCAGCTAACCCGTAAACTCGGCGTCTTCGAAAAAGTTATCTGGACAGGAGTTCGGGCAGATATGTCTGCGGTTTACGGTGCCCTAGATATTGCATCTTCTTCTTCCTCTTACGGCGAGGGCTTTTCGAATGTGATTGGAGAAGCGATGGCCTGCGGCGTCCCCTGCGTCGTGACGGATGTGGGAGATTCGGCCTTGATCGTCGGTGATGCTGGTATCGTTGTCCCACCGCATGACCCGGAGGCTCTGGCCGCCGGATGGAAGTTATGTTTGCAGAAAGATCGAATCGCAATGGGAATGAAAGCGCGCTTGAGAATCATCGAGGATTTTAGCGTGCAGCGTTTGGTCGAACAGACCGAAAACGCAATACTCCAAGTTGTCAGGAAAGAATCGCTCCGCTCCTCACCATAGGTTGACATTTACTTGCCGTCAGTTATCCTTAAAAGCCTTTTTGATTCATAGCTTTCAGTAAGGACTAATGACTTTTACATCAGGTGCTCCTGGGCTAAATCATTCCAATGGAAAGTCGCAGTCCCGAATTAACAGCGACTGCCTGTCGCAATCAAGTGCGAATCGCATAAAAACTCTGCACGTCATTAACGACCTCTCCATCGGCGGCGCTGAGATGATGCTTTACAAGCTGCTCTCTGCCATTAATCGAACGCGGTTCGATCCAGTGGTAATTTCTCTGATGAATCGGGGTGAGTTGCGCAGTCGCATTGAAGCTTTGGATATACCAGTCTATACGGTCGGTATGAAACCAGGCGTGCCGACGCCGGTTTCAATCTGGCGCTTGATCCGTTTGGTGCGCCGACTAGCGCCTGATCTGATACAAGGTTGGTTGCCTCATGCAAATTTAGCTGCGCAGTTAACCAGCATGTTTGCTCCAGGACAGGTGTCCGTACTATGGAAAATTTCTCATACGCCGTATCCATTGGATACTGAGAAACCGGTCACCGCGACAGCCATTAAACTATGCGCGCAACTATCAAATCTACCCGCAAAGATTCTTAATAACTCTCGAACAAGCGCTGCTCAACACAAAGCTATCGGCTACCCATCCGACAAAACTTTAGTCATCCCTAATGGTTTCGATACAAATCTTTTCATCCCTTCGACCGAAGCTCACCGCAGCCTTCGCGCGGAGTTGGGTGTTGCCGAGGGGAGCCTTCTGATCGGCCTCATCGGGCGTTTTCATCCGATGAAAGATCATGCCAACTTTCTGCGTGCCGCGCGGTTATTACTGAGAGTTTATCCGGGCGTCCAGTTTGTTCTTTCCGGCAAAGACATCAACTGGAAAAACTCAGCTTTATGTAAACTGATTTACGATTTAGCGATTGTTGAGCGGGTGCATCTACTGGACGAGCGCGATGATATGCCGCGCTTGACGGCGGCTTTAGACATCGCCGCTTCTTCTTCTTACAGTGAAGGTTTTCCAAATGCAATCGGCGAGGCGATGGCGTGCGGCGTGCCCTGTGTGGTGACAGACGTAGGCGATTCGGCGTGGATGGTGGGCGAGTCGGGACGCGTTGTGCCGGTGCGAAATTCAGAGGCGCTTGCCGATGCTTGGCGGGGGTTGATCGAGTTAGGACCAGAGAGCCGAGCAGCTTTGGGTCGCGCAGCACGGGCGAGAGTGTTGGAACATTTTTCCCTCCGGTCAGTCGTCGCACAGTATGAGACGTTGTATGAGAATGTAATGGCCCAGAAAGCGAGCGGGCGAGCTGAGCAAAACGGGCATTACCATCGACTTGACAGATTCGCTCCGGCAAATGATCGCCGCCAAGAGGCAAGCAGCACGGCGGATGTCGGACGCTCCGCTCCATCCGAGCCTTGACGGTAGAGGACAGCATCGCTCAAGAATCCTCGTACACTTATGCGTACATTGTTCGTTACCGGCGGCGCGGGCTTCATCGGCTCGGCCTTCGTCAGATTAGTCTTAGATGAATTGCCTTCGTGCGAAGTCACAAACTTCGACGCGCTCACCTACGCCGGAAACCCAGACAATCTCACAGGCTTGGACGCGAGCCGCCATCACTTCGTGCGCGGCGACATCGCGGATCGTGAAGCGGTGCGCGCGGCGATGGCTGAAAATACTGATGCGATTATAAACTTCGCGGCCGAGTCGCATGTTGACCGCAGCATCACTTCGGCTGATGAGTTCTTGCGCACGAATGTTGTGGGCACGCAGGTGCTCCTTGATGCGGCGCGCGAACGCAAAGTGCGACGCTTTGTGCAGGTCTCGACGGACGAAGTGATGGGAAGTTTGCCGGAAGATGGAAATGCTTACTTTACAGAGAATTCGCCGTATGAGCCGAACAGTCCTTACGCGGCGTCGAAGGCGGCGGCTGAACATTTGGTGCGTGCGGCGCATCATACATTTAGCCTTGATACGGTGACGACTCGGTGCGGCAACAACTATGGCCCGCGCCAGTTTCCAGAGAAACTGATCCCGCTGGTTATCTCCAACGCCTTGCATGATGAGACGGTTCCGGTTTACGGCGATGGACGAAATGTGCGCGATTGGATTTATGTCGAAGATCACTGCCGCGCGATTCTGCACGCTTTAGAAAAAGGACAGTCAGGCGCGATCTATAACATCGGCGCACGCAACGAGTGCCGGAATATCGAAGTAGTGGAAGCGATTTTGAACAAGCTCGGCAAGCCGCTCTCACTGATCCGCTATGTCAAAGACCGGCTCGGTCATGATCGGCGGTATGCGATTGATCCGGCAAAGACGGAAGCCGAACTCGGCTGGCTTCCTCTTGAGACATGGGAGAGCGGACTCCGAAAGACAATCGATTGGTACAAAGAGAATAGCGAGTGGATCGCACGTACGCGTAGCGGAGCGTACCGCGAATTCTATGCGCGACAGTATGGAACGGAGGTCGGGGCAGATTGAAAGTGTGTGTCACGGGCGCGGGCGGCATGGTCGGTCGTGCGATGGTTGAATGGTGCACCGGACAGGGCGATGAGGTCGCTGCGCACACTCATCAAAGCCTTGACATCGCAGACGCGGGAGCGGTTAACGCAGCGCTTCAAGGCATGCGGCCCGATGTGTTAATCAACTGCGCAGCATGGACTGATGTTGATGGTTGCGAGACTGATCACGAGGGCGCTTATGCAGTGAATGCGCTCGCAGTCGAGACGATGGCGGCAAACTGTCGACGAATTGGCGCGTCGTTTGTGACGATCTCCACGGATTATGTTTTCGACGGCTCGAAGCAGGGTTTTTACACACAGCGCGATGATCCAAATCCGCTGAGCGTCTATGGAGACGCCAAGCTTGAAGGCGAGCGGCGCGCGCAAGCTGCTTCGGCGCGCACAATTGTGGTGCGAACCGGATGGATCTTCGGCGCGGGTGGACGCAACTTTCTCAGCCGTGTAATTGAACTGGCTGAGCGCGGCGAACGTCTTCAGGCAATCAGTGATGCTTACGGCACGCCGACCTATGCGCCTGATTTAGCGATGCGGTTGCGTGAACTGGCCGTGTGTGATGTGCCGGGCGTATACCACGTTACGAACAGCGGCGCGGGGGCAAGCTACGAAGAGTTTGCGCGTGCCGCGCTGGCCGCGAGCGGGCGCGAAACAGTTGTGATCGAGAGCGTGTCCTTGCGCGATCTGCGGCGGCCCGCGCCGCGCCCCCAAAACTCGCGTTTGAAGTGTCTCGTCTCGGAAGCGATGAATCTCGCGCCGCTGCCCGATTGGCGAAACGCGCTCAAAGATTTCGCCCTTCGAATCCATCAATGACAAATAACAGAATGTTCGGAGTGCGAACTGCGGAGTTCTAAAACTAGAACAGGGTCATCCTCCGTAACCCCGAACTCCGTACTTTGAACTATTAAGTCGGTTCGCCAGCGCTTGCCACAACACACGTCTTTGGTATCATGCACAACTCACGCGGGGCGCTCTACCGCTCAACGTCACTTTAATTTGTAGGGTTTGAAAGCCATGGTGTCACAAGATAATCGTTTAATGCCATTGCCATCCGGTGATCTCGATCGTCCTTTGCGCGACCTCACGCAGCCACCGCCGGTTGCGGCCGGGACGCCGCTCCTCGAACAAGCTCATCTACGCGAGTACATGCGTCTTGTCGCAAAGCGGCGGTGGTTGATTCTGAGCTTGATGGTGGTTGTCACATCGCTGACGGCAATACAGATGTATCGTCTGCCGGACATTTATGAAGCAGAAACTCAGATTCAGATCGAGCCGAAGCAAAACGTCCTGCAAACCAGAGAGGTCGTCATCAACTCAGGACAGCGTGACCCGACTTACTGGATGACGCAGATCAAGTTAATCCAGAACCCGCAGTTGGCCCGCGAAGTGGTCCTCGCGCTTAATCTACAAGATGACCCGCGCTTCCTCGGCGGTCAAGCCGGATCAAGCGTCGCCACGTCTGTGCGTCGAATCTTCGCCGGGGGCGCCGATCCATCCGCCGGGAAACGGCGCGGAGTGTCGGTTGTTACCGAGGATGAAGCCGATAGCGAGAACCTTTCGCCCGAACAACTGGCGCGCTTGGAACCCTATGAAGATGCTGTCCGTGGTGGCTTGACGGTCGAGGCTTTGGAGAAGACAAGCCTGGTCTATCTCAAATATAGACATACCAATCCGGAGATGGCCGCGAGGGTCGCGAACACGCTGGCCGAAGTCTTCATCGAACGAGACATCCGGCGTGAAAGAGCTGGGGCGGAGAGAGCATCAGAGCTGCTCGCCAGACAGATCGTAGATTTGCAGAACAAGATCAAGCAGAAAGAAGAAGAACGGATTGCTTACTTAAAAAGCCGTAATCTACCCTTTAGTGAACAGAAGGGCGGGAATCTGACAGTTGAACGGCTGGCAATTATAAGCGGCCAATTGTTGGCCGCCGAGCAAGAGCGGAAAAGCCTTCAATCATCCAACGAAACAGCGAAGAGCGAAACAGATATATGGTCTGTCCCAGAAGTTCAGAGTGATCAAAGGATTCAACGGCTCCGCGATAAAATCGGAGAGTTAGAGGAACAGAAAGAGGCGCTGCTGGTTCAGTACACCGCTGAGTGGCCCGCCGTCAGAAAAGTAGAAGCGCAAATTAAAAAGCTCAAATCCAATTTAGACCGTGCGCCAATCGAGTCGTTAAAGGCGTTGGATTCGCGCTACCAAGCTGCGCTCAAACGCGAAGGTAAGTTGCGCGAAGCCTACTACCAAGAGAAGGGTGCGGCTAACGAGCAGATTCTTGATCAGATAGATTTGGGCAGGCTTAATCAAGAGCTGGAAACAGATAAGCAGTATTACAACACGATGTTCCAGCGGCAGAAGGAACTGCAAATCACTTCCTACGATCAATCGAATAACGTCAGCATCGCAACACCCGCCCGCGTACCGCGTGGGCCGGTCGGACCAAAGCGCATGCGCAACATCGTCCTCGCGCTGCTGCTTTCGCTCGGCGCAGGCATTGGTTTAGCGTTCCTGCTCGACTACCTTGACGACACGCTGAAATCGATTGAAGACGTTGATCGCTACATACACCTGCCGACGCTGGCACTGATTCCGGCTCCGCGCAGCGAGCGTCTGCTGACGAAGGTCAAAGGAGGTGCGGCAAACGAACCGAGCGAAACGACTGCGCTGGCCCTGGTGGATGATGTGCGTTCACCGGCCGCCGAGGCTTACCGCCACTTGCGTACGTCGTTGCTGTTAT
>JACCTF010000031.1 GCA_013812565.1 Pyrinomonadaceae bacterium
GAAGGCCGGGATGCTCTGGCTCCGCAACCGGAAGAATGAGCGCGTTGGTGGTGTGCAGCCCGGCGACCTCCAATTCAACCAAACCGGCAATACCAACTCGACCGGCAACGCTTTACTTGATACGCTGCTCGGCAACTACCGGCAGTACCGCGAAACAGATGTGGATAAGTGGTCATACATTCGTTACAGCCAGGTGGAAGCCTACATCGCTGACACCTGGAAGGTGCGCCCGAATCTAACGCTTGATATTGGTGTGCGCTACTCGCACCTTGGCGCGCCTTATGAAATCGGCAACACGCTTGCGACCTTTGTGCCGAGCGCCTTTGATCCGGCAAAGGCGCAACAGGTGATTCCTTCGGGAGCAGGCGCGGGAGAGTTGAGACCGGGAGTGGGCCAGCCATATAACGGTATTGTGGTCGGCGGAGACGAATACGCTCAGGCCCATCGCACGCCGAGCGACCCGCTCGCACAAAACCTGTTCAGAAATTTGCCGCGCAGCATTATGGACAGCCAGAACAAGTTCTCGCCGCGCTTCGGGTTTTCATGGGATCCGTTCAGCAAAGGCGATTTCGTTCTGCGCGGCGGCGGCGCAGTCTATTACGACCGCCTCTCGCTGATCGCAGTCACAGCCGGCGGCAATCCGCCCTTCTCCAATACGGTGACACTGTTCAACGGAAACATTGACAATCTAAGCAGTGGGCGGCTGGCCTCGTTTCCGGTCTCGGTCACGAGCATCAACCCCGATGCGACCTTCCCGACAACTTACAACTGGAACCTAGGGATTCAGAAGAAACTGCCGTTCGACGCGCTTCTTGATGTTAACTACGTCTCCACGCAAGGGCGACATTTGCTGCGCCGGCCGGATATCAATCAGGTCACCCCTGAAGTTCAAGCGAGAAATCCTTCGGTCAACATCAATGCCCTGCGGAAATACCAGGGCTACACGAGCATCAGTCTGTGGGAACCAAGCGCCGCCTCGAACTACCATGGCCTTCAGACGGGGCTGACGCGACGCTACTCCAAAGATTTAACCCTCAGTATCGCCTATACGTGGTCAAAGGTTCTGACCGACGCCTCCAGTGATACGAGCGGTGTGGAAAACTTGCTCGACTACCGCTCGGAACGTTCGCACGCAAGCTTTGACCGCAACCATATTTTCACTGCTACGTTTGTTTACCATCTGCCTTTCTTCAGGGGGCAGGAGGGCCTGTTCGGAAAATTGCTCGGCGGCTGGGAGCTAACAGGTCTAATCCAGGCACAATCGGGAGCTTGGCTGACACCGAGCATCACGACGGCGACAGGCGCTCGGCGGCCTGATTTAGTTGGCAGAGTGACATATCTTGACCCGCGCGAAGTGCAGACATTGATGGGCGGCAACAATCAGCCAGTCACCGGCAACTTCTATTTTGACCCAACGCCAGGGCAATTATTTGCGACTCCGCCAGCGAATCGGTATGGGACTTCAGGTCCGAACGTGATTCGCGGACCCGGCAGGCACAACTGGGACGTGTCGCTCTTCAAAAATATTAAGGCTTCCGAGAAATTCAACCTGCAATTTCGCGCTGAAGCCTTCAACGTGTGGAACCACGCGAGCTCCCGCAATCCGAACGTTAACGCTTCGTCCCGCGATTTCGGAACGATTGCTGACGCCGGGTCGCCCCGCCTAATTCAGTTGGCGCTCAAACTGGTGTTCTGATGTGCTCTCGGATAGGTATCGTCAACTTAACGATGCGAGCATGCAACAAGTATGATCTTGCGGCATAATCCGCCGATGCACGCCGCTCCTGCTCTCTATCGCCGCCATCGCTTCCCTTCAGAGATCATCAGTCACACGGTGTGGCTCTCCTTCCGCTTCACACGAGAGCTACCGCGACGTGGAAGAGATCATGGCTGTACGTGGCATCGTCCTTACTTATGAAGCAATCCGTGAATGGTGCCTGAAGTTCGGCCAGACATGTGCTAACGAGTTGCGTCGAAGACGTCCTCAACCCGGAGAGCGAGTGGCACCTGGACGAGATGTTCATCCTTGTCAATGGCAAGGATCATTATCTGTGGCGTGCCGTTGATCAGGATGGCAATGTGTTGGACATCCTGGTCCAGAGCCGCAGGAACAAGAAGGCTGCCAAGCGTTTCTTCCGTAAGCTGTTGAAGGGCTTGCGGTATGTTCCGCGGGTGATCATCACGGACAAGCTCAAGAGCTACAGTGCGGCGAAGGCTGAGATCATGCCGGGTGTTGAGCACCGCCAGCACAAAGGATTGAACAATCGAGCGGAGAACTCACACCAGCCGACCAGGGTACGAGAGAAGGTCATGAGACGGTTCAAATCAGCTGGTCATGCACAACGCTTCCTCTCTGCCTTCGGGATCATCACATCGCACATCCGACCACGACGACATCTGCTGACAGCCGAGTGCTACCGTGAAGAGATGAAGTCAAGGTTTGGGACGTGGGCTGAGGTAAGTTGTGTTCAGATGGCGGCTTGAAGAGGGTAACATTTGATCCGGGCAGTTGACGAAACGAAGTGATCCCTCATCTTCTTTCGTCAGTTCGATCTCTCCACAAAGTTAAGTTGACAGTACCTCGCCGCGGCTAGAGAAACGATGGGACTGCCGATGGACCAAATTCTCAGCAGGTTAGATGAATCGGTTGCTGCTTTCGGGCACAACGTTAAAGAGAAATTTGACTGTCACGGTGAGTTTTGATTACGAAACTTCTTCAAATTCCACATGAGTACGTGATGATTACTCTATGCTTAACAGAATACGAATGCTACCCAGCGTAACCGCTTTACTGTTGATCAGCGTAACCGCTATACCGCTGCCCCTTGCCCTGACACATGCGTCACTCAGCAGTCACGCGCAAAACATGGTGCCGCTCGTTGACCTGACGCGCGCCGTGGTCGCGGTTCCGGCGAATTTAACGAAACCGGAAAATAAGGCTGTGCAGATGCTGATCGAAGAAGTGGAGAAGCGCACGCAGATTCGCCTGCCTCTTAAGACCTCTTACGTGGCGGATGATATGACGACTCCGATCATCACTGTCGGGCCGGCGGCGGCGCTGAAGTCTTTCGTCGGCAATAATGTTTTCGAGCGCCTTGCTAATGGCCGCGCCGGAGCGCAAGGAGCAGAAGGCTATCGCATTCAAGTGACCGAACAGGGAGCAACCTCACCGCGCGTGTTTGTGGTCGGCAACGATGCGCGGGGCGTCCTGTTCGGCGTCGGCCATCTGCTGAGACATTTACAGATGACGAGGGGGAAGCTAGCTCTGCCGTCGAACTTTAATGTACAGACAGCACCTAGGATTCCAGTGCGCGGACATCAATTGGGTTACCGCCCGAAAACCAATTCTTACGATGGCTGGACTGTCGCGATGTGGGAGCAATACATCCGCGACCTCGCGGTGTTCGGGACTAATGCTATCGAGTTGATTCCACCGCGCTCGGACGATGCGCCCGATAGCCCACACTTC
>JACCTF010000092.1 GCA_013812565.1 Pyrinomonadaceae bacterium
TTGGGGTTGGCGCGAGTTATTGAGTTGCCCGAAGAGGAAACCGAGGAGCGGTTGCGTTCAACGACCCTGCAATGGCTGATCATGCACGCCGTGTTGAAAGGCGTCACACGCGATCAGATGATGGCGCGTCACAAGTCGAATCACATTCAGGTTGTTTATGCGCCCGATGAGTACGAAGCAAAGCGTGGGCTTTACGCCAAAGCCGAGGCGATGCGCGAGCTAGGCATCGAAGTGTATTTCTGCGGCGACGTTTAAGCGAGAGAAAAAACTTGTGAACAGCAAACATTACAAGTGGTTTGTGGTCGGTTTGTTGTGGTTCGTCTGCTTTTTCAATTACGCAGACCGGCAGGCGATCTTTTCCGTTTTTCCGTTGCTTAAGTCGGAAATGAACTTAAGCGACGTACAACTCGGCATCGTCGGCGCGGCGTTCATGTGGGTCTATGCCGGTTTCGGTCCGCTGGCTGGGCTAGTTGGAGACAGATTACAGCGCAAAACTTTGATCATCGGCGGCCTCGTCTTCTGGTCGCTGATTACGGTGGCGACCGCTCTTTCGACCACCTACACGCACCTCGTCATCTTCCGCGCTCTCGAAGGCTTGGGCGAAGCGTTCTATTTTCCAGCTTCGATGTCGCTCATAAGCGATTATCACGGACGGGACACGCGCTCGCGGGCGATGTCCATACATCAATCAAGCGTGTATGCCGGGACAATTGCCGGCGGCAGTTTGTCCGGATTATTGGGCCAGTATTACGGCTGGCGTTCGAGCTTTTATCTGTTCGGCATCGCTGGAACATTACTCGGAATTCTCCTCCTCGGATTGCTTCGCGAACCGGAGCGCGGACAGTCGGAAGCGAAGCACGCCGCCATAGACGAAGCGTCAGCGCACGTCGCGATCAATCTCAAAGAGTGGAATCTACAAGGCTCTATCAAAGAACTGTTTGGCACTCCGATGGTGCGAATTCTGATGGCGGTCTTTGTCGGGGCTAACTTCGTCGCGATGATCTTTTTGACGTGGATGCCGTCTTTCCTTTACCGCAAATTCAACATGAGCCTTGCGGTCGCAGGCTTGAGCGGAACGGCGTACATGCAGATCGCTTCTGTGCTCGGCGTGATTACCGGCGGCTTCCTCGCGGATCGTTTGGCGCGTCGTTACAGCGGAGGCCGGATGATGACGCAGGCCGCAGGATTGTTGCTTGGCGTGCCTTTCATTTTTCTTACTGGCTGGACGCTTTCAGTGCCGGTGCTGGTGCTAGGGCTAATTGGCTTCGGTTACTTCAAAGGAATTTACGACGCGAACATCTGGGCTTCGCTTCACGATGTGGTGCGCCCGGAGCTACGCGCCACGGCAGTCGGATTTATGAATTCGATCGGCTGGCTCGGAGGGGGCATCGCGCCGGTGGCAATCGCCTATGCCTCTGAGCGCTATGGCATGAGCGCCTGCATCAGCGCTAACTCCGTGCTGTATCTGTTCGTCGGACTGCTGATGATCTACGGCATCAGGACCCACATGCGGCCGCCGCAACAGGTTCCAGCCTTGAAGGGACTGTACACGACGACGAGTTAAGATAATGAGCTTTCAGAAGACGAAATTGCTCCCACTTTTTTACTCTTGATGGCTTCGCACTGCCTCGTAACGACGGCTAAAGAAAAGGCTAGGTCGAAGAAACCGTCGTCGTTACGAGGCAGTGCGCTTTGGCGGACGGCCTGCCAACCATGGAATATGGTTATGGGACAATGAGATTCCGGTCGGCTTCAGCGCCGCCTATTTTATGAAGCGTTCGCCGGATCGTCAGCAACAAGACACTAACAAGCCCGAAGAGCCTCAAGCCAAAAGGGCTTGGATCACCTTGCCGTGGACGTCGGTCAAGCGGAAGTCGCGCCCGGCGTGGCGGAAAGTGATCTTCTCGTGATCGAAACCGAGCAGGTGCAGGATCGTCGCGTGGAAGTCGTGGACATGCACTTCGTTCTCGATCACTTTGCCACCGTAGTCGTCCGTTCGACCGTAAGCTACTCCGCCCTTTACACCGCCCCCGGCCATCCACGAGGAGAAGGCGTTGCTGTGATGGCTGCGGCCGGTCGGGCCGTCGATGACCGGTGTGCGGCCGAACTCGGTTGTCCAAACGACAAGCGTATCTTCGAGCATGCCGCGAGATTTGAGGTCCTTGAGCAGACCGGCGATGGGTTTGTCCACATTCCTAGCAAGCGGTTCGTGCGTTTTCATATCGCCGTGCGCGTCCCAGTTCTTCGAAGACCCGCTGTCGATCAATTCGATGAAGCGAACACCGCGTTCGGCCAGCCGCCGGGCGACTAAACATTGCCACGCGACCCCCTGCGAGCTTCCTCTCTCCAACCCATAAAGCGCCAGCGTAGCATCGGTCTCTTTGGAGAGATCGAGCACCTCGGGCGTTTCGCGTTGCATCCCGAAGGCGGTTTCAAACGATTTGATGCGAGCAGTTAAGACGGGATCGGTAGCGCGCTCGGCCAAGTGCTTGCGATTGAAGCGTTCGAGCAGACTGAGTTCACGCTGTTGTATCTGGGCAGAGGCGGCGCGTCGGTTGAGATTGGGAACTGGCTCGGCTCCGCTTGAGACGCTCGTCCCCTGGTGCGCTCCGGGCAGAAAGTCTGAACTCCACACTTGGCTTCCGGCGTAGGGAAGTTGCGGCGCGAGCACGACGAACGAGGGAAGGTTTTGATTCTCTGTGCCAAGACCGTAGCTCACCCAGGAACCGATGCTCGGACGCTTGAACGTCACGCTCCCGGTGTGGATGCCCATCGTCGCTTGGAAATGGTCGTTGTGGTCCCCGCGCATCGAGCGGATCAAACAGATGTCATCCATACATTCGCCGATGTGCGGAAAAAGTTCGCTGACTTCGGTGCCGCATTTACCGCGCGGCTTGAAGTCCCAGAGTGGTCGCATGTATGGGCGACCGCCGGGCGAGAGCGCGCCCGCCTCGGCATCTTTGACGAGTCGCGGCTTGGGATCAAACGAATCCATGTGCGACACGCCGCCGGACATGTAAAGGAAGATAACCCGCTTGGCTTTAGGGGGAAAATGTGGAGACTTCGGGGCCAGCGGATTCTCGGCATCACTTCCGCTTACCGCCGCGTGCGCGGTATCTCCGAGCAGTTGAGAGAGAATGCCCGGAAGTAGTATCGAGCCGCTTATAAGCGAACGCACCATCTGGCGTCGTGAGCAACCGCAGTTCGAGTAATCCATAAAGCTCTCCTCCCGTTAATCGACGAATAAAAATTCATTACTGCTCAAAATTACCCGAACATAACTCGCGAGCGCATGACGGGCTTGCCCGTCCGCCGGAAGATT
>JACCTF010000094.1 GCA_013812565.1 Pyrinomonadaceae bacterium
ATCCACACGGTCGTCCCGGTCCCGGCGACCGGCCGGAGGGTTTTCGGATGAAGCACTTTGGCGCCGAAGTAAGCGAGTTCCGCCGCTTCGTTGTAAGAGATTTCGCGGAGCGTGCGCGCCTCAGGCACGAGTCGCGGATCAGCCGTCATCACGCCGTCCACATCAGTCCAGATAATGATGTCTTCGGCGTCGAGCGCCGCGCCAAGAATCGTTGCCGAGTAATCCGAACCTCCCCGGCCGAGCGTCGTCAACGCGCCTTCAAGCGTCGCGCCGATGAATCCGGTTACCACCGGAATAGTTCCTTCAGCCAATAATAGATTCAACTCTCCGGCGACGCGCTCGCGCGTTAAGTCCATCAGCGGTTCGGCCTGCCCGTGCTCGTCGGTTGTCGCAATCAACCTGGTGGCGTCGATGGCGACAGATTGCATGCCGAGTTCCTTGAGCGCACCCGCCACCAATCTCGCCGACAAACGTTCGCCGACGCTTGACAACGCATCAAGCGCACGCGGCGTCAGCTCACGCAACAGTGCCGTGGCCGAACAGTAATCTCTCGCCTCGCCGATGATCTGTTCGATTTCAGCCGCCAGTTGCGCGGCTTTAGCATCATGCACGATCAAGGCCGCAACCGCCGCTGCGTGCTGCGCGCGTAGCGCATCAGCGAGGCTGACAGCAACGCTTTTATCCCCGGTCGCCGAACGGTGCGCAGCTTCGACAAGTCGATTTGTCACGCCGCTCATCGCCGAAACCACAACTACGACAGAGCTTTCGCTGCGCGCGCGGGCGACGATTGATGCCGCGCTGCGGATACACTCAGCGTCACCGACGGACGTGCCGCCGAACTTCATTACTCGAATCTTTTCGCTCATCGTTCCACTGCTTGCTGCTCAACACCCTGCGTCCGCCGCGACGAACGCAGGGTGAAATATTCTCTTGATATGTGAACAAAGAAGATCACCGACTGATCTTACTGCATCAGCAACTGGCCTGCATACTGGTCGCATTAACATTTGGTTCGGTAACTCAAGCTCTTTATAAAACAACCTGGCGGAAGGGCATCCGATAGACATCAAGAAAAGAACAAGCTACGAATTACACGAATGAGCACGAATGAAATGTTTGACCGGGAATGCATGTCACAAGATCATAGTTATCGTTGCAATGCTGGTTGCTGGCAACAGTTTAGTTCGTGTTGCCTCTCGGCTCATTCGTGGCTGAATTGCTCTCTTAAATCCTATCGCGCGGCGACTGCCGACGGGTTATGTTGGGGAATGCCTTGCTAGATGCAGTAAGGCCTGCGAGATCGCGCATAGCGCACGGTTCTTTCCAGTTGAAGTGAATCAGGAATACTTCGACATGCTCACCAACAGAAATGGCTACCCTAGCGGCAGCCATAAGCGGTTGAATCTAATTGAAGCGGGCGACGAGACTCGAACTCGCAACCCTCAGCTTGGAATGGAGCGCGAGACGGGGATTGAACCCGCAACCCCCGGCTTGGGAAGCCGGTGCTCTACCATTGAGCTACTCGCGCTTAAACCGCTATTTTAACCGGCGACTTTAATATGTAGGCTGCCGCCCAACGGATTTCCTTACTCTGTCCGCTCAGTGTAGGCTCCAATCTCAGACATACGTCCGTACAACCTACTTCTTCTACTGGAACTAAATATACCTGACTTGTCTGAGGATTAAGGATCGCGAAAAGATCAGCCAAACCGCGATAGCCATGCCTTACCTTTCCATTGCCGGAGAAACTATACCCGTTGAACATCAGGCTGCCGCCTTTAACCCTTCCAGTCTTACACTGAACGCGATGAAGCCCTTGGCCGTCATCAATAATAAAATCGTACTTATGACCCTCACCAAAGGGTAAAGAGACTAAATACCCCGCTTCCACTAAAGCAGTCATAATTTTTGCTTCAGTCAGATTACCCTTTTCCCTAGTATTCATTAGGAATTGACTTGATGCGCTACCATTGCGCCACACCCGCTCATGCTCTGAACATTGTCAACAAACGTGCTTTTTACGCCGGGAAAGATACTCGACGATGGCTGATGTGTCAAACTATTGCCGGTTCCCGTATCTTCTTACCAGCCGCAAAAATACCCCACCTCAATCGAATCGACCACTGCTATAAAGTTCAAGCGAAAGATTTGGCGGATACCGGTTCGGAGTACCGACTTTGGTCGAGCTTCTTTCCAACGCCGCACAACCCGCCCGAAGGCAACGCTCCAAACTTCCATTTCCTTGCAAGCTATAGCCACGGACCCTTTCTCAGAGCTACCGCCAGAGATGACGCAACGTCCATGCGAGTTGCGGCAGAGTTTAGTCGTCGGCTAACAAGTCCGGCCATTCATTATCGAATCTGCATCGGTTGAGTATCTCCCGCACGAGCAGTAGCGCGGCGGAGTGACGTGCGACCAGCATCTGCAGGGCAGGCGTCACCTTCGTCGCCTGCGCATGTGTGTGAAGGGCCTCATAGGACTGCATCAGCACCTGATAAAGCTTACTTATCTGTTCGAGGTCATGTATGGTCATGAGGCTCTGGTCTCCATTAGTGATCGTAACCGCCCCAGACGTGTGCCAAACGACCGAGCGCCCACTTACACCGCACCTGTTTAAGGCAGAATTTAATACTGATTATATAGAGATGATGAATGAGCGGGGGTTTCTACAAAGATGAGCGATCAGCTTAGTTTAATCCGGCCAGAGCAGAGACGCGGGGTTTTCTGTGCCTAAACTTGTGTCCAAAACGGCACTCAAGAAAAGGATGAATTAGAAGATGCTTTTCTTTCTTCCCCTCCGCTTTCCGCCTTCATCCTTTCTTCAACTCTGTGCCTACTTCCTTAGACACGCTCTTAACGGTCGGCCTTGCTGGATGATGGCTGGATTGATGTCTTGCCGTCTCCTCCGAACTTCACTCTGACCCAGAGCGGCCAGTGGTCAGACAGAGTGATGCGGTGCACAATCCCGCTCCCGGTCGCCTCTAAGCCGCGCAGCCATACCCAGTCCAGCTTGAGCTTGAAGATGAAAGTCTTCCATGTCGCCTGGTCGTGCGGGATGGCCGCGGTGAGACCCTCGTCTGTGAATAGTTTGATGCAGGCGCGCACGTCCTTCCCTTTGATCGTATTGAAATCTCCAAGCACGATTGCCTGCTCCGTCTTCGGGCGACGCTGCAGATCCTTCAACACGGCGTGCAACTGATCCATCTTCTTCTCGACGGGAATGCGCGTCTCGGCATGTACCGAATAGACGCGCACATCTGTTGTGCCGATGCGGAGCGTTGCGCCGAGGGCCACGCGCCGCCTTTTGCCGGGTCCCTCGTTCGGCAGAACAATACGTTCGACATTCATCAGTGGGTACGAACTCAGAATTGCAACGCCCGTTTCTTCCTCCTGCCCGGTTTGCGCTGTCGGCGGCGCAGTCCAGACGTAGTGCATGCCGAGCGCTTCGGCAATTGTGCGTGCTGTGTTGACGTTGCCAGTTCGCTGCTTGTTGCGGTCAACCTCCTGCAAACCGATAATGGCCGCCCCGCCGATTTCGGCATCTTCACGCAACATCACAATCAGCCGGCGCAGTTCATCGCCGCCGCGCCAACGCATGTTGTAGGAAACGATTTTGATCTCAGTCGGCAACACCGGGGCAGACGGCCGGAGGTTTGACGCACTCCCAGTCTCCAATAGATCTGATTTCTCATCGGGCGTTGTACGCAGTGTGGTAGCGGACGCTGCGCACGCAAACGCAATGAAGAGAGGAAGGATTAAAACATGAAAGTAAAGCACTGAAAGAGGTCGGATATGTTCAGGCTTGCTTGTCGCCTTATATATTATGGCGTTCATGTCGAATCGGCAGCGCTCAATCACTGCGTTTGAGCATGGGGAAGCGCCGTCGTGCTTTCTTAGCGAGCGGAGTGAAGCCGCCGATAGTTGAATAGCTTTCAACTGTTTGTCCTGAACTGTTTTTTGGATACGCTACTAAACAATCTGTGGCTATCATTGTTTGATGCCCCGGTGAATGTTGCGGCGGCAAGTATACTGAATCTGCCGGTTTTTCCAACAGCAAAAAATCGAGATTGACTGAGGCTGCATTCTGCAAAAGATTATTTGTTCAGGAGTCTACCAGTGAGTCGTCAGCACAGTCGTTGCTCACCACATCATCGCGTAAAGCTTGGTCGGAGATTTACCTTCACCCTATTCGCTCTGCTCTGGGTCTTGACTGCTACGACTCAGGCCCAACAGCCCTTTGCCACTGATGATGCCGATACGACAGAGAGGGGTAAGTTTCACTTCGAGTTCTTCAACGAGCATGACGTTCTGCAACGCTCGCTCTACCCTGCCCGACGTCAGAACACTGCTAACTTCAAATTCAACTATGGTCTTACAGAGCGCATCGAACTCAACTTCGATATTCCGCTGCTTGCTATCTACAACTCAAAAGTCTCTCCGCCGGGT
>JACCTF010000096.1 GCA_013812565.1 Pyrinomonadaceae bacterium
AGGCGAAGGTGATGTCATGAACAGAGCCGCTCACAGAGAGCCGATACTGATTGTGGAGGATGTCAAGACCTCCTTCCTGTTGTCCGTTTACCTTGAGCAGGAAGGATTCAAAACGATCTCCGCAAACGACGGCCAGCACGCCTTAAAGTTGTTCAAACAGCGGCGTCTCGCCTTCACGATTATTGATCCATTACTACCCAATGTGGATGGCTGGGAATTGTGCCGGGAAATCAGACGTTTATCCGATGCGCCGATCCTGATCCTGACAGCCAAGGGCAAGGTACGTGAAAGCGTCATGTGGCTGACGCAGGGTGCGGATGACTACGTCACGAAGCCGTTCTGTCCCGAGGCCCTGGTCGCACGAGTAAAAGCGATTTTACGACGAGCAAGGCCGAACCTGTGGAAAGAAACAGAAGTGTTGTCGCACCGTGGACTCGTCTTGGATCTCGCCAAGCACAAAGTGACCCTTCATGGATGTGCGCTTGCGCTGACGCGCTTCGAGTACAAGCTCCTTCAAGCCCTGATGGCTGCTCCCGGAAAAATCTTTCCGCGTGATGAACTACTCAATCACCTTTATCCGACCGGGGGGATGGTGGTTGATCGCGTCATCGATGTGCATATCGGAAATCTCCGGCAGAAGATTGAGGAAAATCCATCAAGACCTCGATTCATATTGACGACAAGAGGTCTCGGATACCAATTCGCCGAAGGCGAAGCTGAACCGGAAGAGTGCCCGCGGCAAGTAGGAAACAAGCCTCAGCGCAGCTTCGAAAACTCAAAAGGTATCTACCAAACTACGCTCGACGGACGCTACTTAACCGCGTGTCCGATGCTGGCCCGGATGTTCGGGTATGAGTCAGCCGAAAACCTAATAGCCAATACAACCGACCTCAATCATGGTTTTTACGTTGCACCTGAGCGACGCGCCGAGTTCACCGGGTTGGTTCGCGAGCACACTTGGGTGACAGGGTTCGAGTCGCAGATCTACCGCCGAGACGGAAGCCGAATGTGGATTTCAGAGCATGCGCTGGCGATCCGCGATAGATCGGGCGGTTTAGTAGGATTTCAAGGTACGACGATGGATGTGACCGAGCGCAAGCAAGAGAATCTGCAGTCGTCTGAAATTGCACCTAACCAGGCTCCGTCGCCGTCTCACTAAAACGAGCATCAAACTGTTGCTCACGCTGCCCCGAAATACGCAACTTGGATCAAAAGGGACGGCTTCACATCTGGAGCCCGTGCAGTGTGAAGCAGAAGCTGATCAACGTTTTGAGAGAGTTTTGTTTCTATCTACCGTGAAGCCCGTCTTTCTGTTCTTGGTCGAATCGCCTGACGGTGAGGATTGTAGCGCTAAAGATGCATCCCGAGAGGTTTTGACGAGTTCTTCGATGATCTCCTGTTCTCTCTCCAGAGTGATGCGAATGAGCGGACACATCACGCTGATGGCGGCGACAGCATGCTGCTTTTCATTGAAGAGAGGTATTCCGAAACAACAGATCCCCACCGCGGATTCTTCGCGCTCCATTGACCAGCTTTGATTTCTGATTTTCTCATACTCGTTAATTATCGCCAGACGATCAACGATAGTTTTCTTAGTAAAACGAACTAGACCGTATACTTGGATAATCTTGTCAATGCGCTCTTTCGGTTGGAAGGCTGTGATCGCTTTAGCCATCGAACTGCAATGTGGCGGGAGTAGTTTGCCGAGTGTGTTCGTGACGCGGACCTCTTGAAAGGTCTCCAAGACATCTATCACTTGAATCTTATCCCCGAATAAATAGGCCAGGCTAACAGTCTCGTCGAAACGCTGATTGAGATGTGTCAGTAGATAGCGCACCTTCAGGCGAAGCTTCTCGGCGTGCTCGTAAAGGGTTCCGAACAGGACTTTGGGCGCCATCTTATAGGAACCATCTGGATTGCGTTGTAAGTATCGATGATGTTCGAGCGTCAACAAGATACGGAAAAGAGAGGCCTCCGGTATTCCGCTCAATTGAACGATTTCCGTCATGTTGAGGTTGGTCTCGGGATCTGAAAAATGGTCCATGATGTCTAGCGCCCTGCCAATAGCCTTCGAGTAATACTCGGGCGCGGAAGGGACAACTAAATCTAAGTTCGGACTCACACCGGACTTCGATCTTCTTCTTCGAACCTTAACTGCAGCTTTCGCCAATCAATACGCTCCAATGCTTCTAAATTGACAAAGATAAAGTAGAAATAACAATGTCAGCGCGCGGTGTCGATTAATTTTCAAATATGTCGAAATCAGATTATTTGCGAAGATCTAACGGCTTAAGATTCTTGGACGGAGCAGGCTAACTCTGTCTGTCGAGGAGATGAAACCATCTGTGGCCGGTCCTTCCAGATCGTCAGCCCTGTCATATCGGGCCGATAGCCACCGAAGGCGAGACTGGCGAGATAGCCGGTCACGAACAAGATGAAGT
>JACCTF010000140.1 GCA_013812565.1 Pyrinomonadaceae bacterium
CGTTTCATCAGAAGCGGACGCGAGCGATTCGACTTCGCTGCGTGAGTTGAGAGTTTTGGTGGCCGAATAGAAAGAGTAAACGACAAACGCTCGGATTGAGATGCTCGCCCAAACAGCCTTCAACCTAAGTTGGAAAGGCAACTTGAAAAGCAAGGCATCGAGGTATCAGTAACTTGTGTGGCTTTTACTAGCTTAATGCTTATGCGGCAGCCGAACGTGGGCGCAACGTCTCGCGGACGAGCGCGTTGAACTTTTCCGCGTCTTCTTCCTGCGGCATCATGCGGCAGCGGTCGAAGATTTCGAGCCGTGCGTGCGGATTGAGACGCAGAAGTTCGGTGGCTTGCTCAAGCGGATTGGTTTGATCTTGCCTGCCCCAGACGAGCGTAACGGGCTGCGTGAGGCGTGCAAAGGCGTCGCGTACGTCGGTATTTAAGTAGCCGGAGAGAAAAGCGGAGATCGGATGTTGAGCGCCTGGTTGGTGGCTCAACGCATAGTGCTCGGTGACAAAGCGGTCTGTAACAAAGCGACGGTCGAAGAAGAGTTGCCTGCGCGCATAGTCACGTATGCTGCGTTCGCTGGCGACGGCGTTGTAAAACGATGTGCCGAGCACAGGCGAGTGAAGCAGACCGTAAAATGCCGCACCCGCCATTCCGGGACGTGCGCGCAAAACATCTGCACCAGTCGGCGCGACCAGCACAAGGCTGTCAACCAGTTCTTTATGTTCGTCGGCGACGCGCACGGCGAAAGCTGCGCCTAGGGAACTCGCCACGATGTGCGCCGAGTCTTTTACAACCTCGCGTATGAAGTCGGCAATTAGTTCAACGTAGAGGTCGGCGGAATAGGGCGCAGCGGCTGGCTTATCGGAGAGGCCGAAACCCAAGAGGTCAAGCGAGTAGATGCGAAAGTCGCGGGCGAGCGCCTCCGTATTGCGCTGCCACATAAGGCTCGAAGCACCGGCACCGACACCGTGGATAAAGATCAGAGGCAAGGCCACATCCGCCCCTGCTGTGCGATACGAAATGCGTCCATGCTTCCAATCAAACATACGCGCTTCGCCGGTGATCTCGTTACCTGGCGCATCCGGCGTAGGCTTGATCGCGCGCCGTGCGATGAGAGAATTCGCCGCAGCTAAAGCCGCCAGACCCGCGCTTCCGGCCAGTAATCCCTTCCAAAGTTTTTGCACTCGACCCATAAGGCAGATGTCAGAGGCTAGATGTCAGATTCGGCTTTGCTAATAGCTGGCATCAGGCATCTGCTCTTAGAGGAACGCAAAGTCGAACTGTTCCTGGTGAACGTGTGGGTCGCTGGTAACGTCAATTGAACCGAGATAGTCCTCGATCTCTACCATAACGTCGCGCTCGGTAGTCTGCAGAGCGCGTGCGACCTCCGGATTAAGGCGCAGCATGGTCTGCTTTATGCCGTCGCCGTTCATGCTTCGCGACAGCCGCCGAGCTTCTTCCAGAATCTCGTAGCAGATGGTCTGCGGCGACTTCACCAGACTGCTACCCTGACAGTATGGACAGGGCGAGCAGAGAGTGCGTTCCAAAGATTGCTTCACGCGCTTGCGGGTCATGATGACAAGGCCGAAGTCGTTGAAGGAGAGAACTTTGGTCGGCGACTTGTCGTCGCGTAGCGCATCTTGGAGAGTGGTCATCACGCGTTGACGGTTGCGCCGCTCCTCCATATCAATTAAGTCAAGCACAATGATCCCACCAAGATCGCGCAGACGTATCTGCCGAGCGATTTCTTCGACGGCTTCAAGATTAGTGCGAGTGATCGTGTCTTCAAGCCGCGACCCACCACGCCCGACGAACTTACCCGTATTAACGTCAATGGCAACGAGCGCTTCGGTCTGGTTAATTACTAAGTAACCGCCCGAGCGCAGCCATACGCGCGGCTTGATCGCTTTCTCGATCTCGGCCTGCACGCCGTAGGCTTCGAGAATCGGCTCTTCACGGGTGTAGAGCTTGACACGCTTCACCAGATTCGGTTGGATGCGATTAACAAATTCGACAATCCCCAGATACTCCTCTTCCGAATCGACGCGGATCGCCGTGAAGTCATCCGACACCTGATCGCGAAGAATGCGTTGAACCAGATCAAGATCGCGGTGAACCAGCGCGGGCGATTTGGCTCGCTCGGCAGAGCGGCGTATATCGCGCCACGTGCGCACGAGATAACGGGCGTCTTCGCGCAGGTCGGCTTCCGTTGTACCGGTTCCGGCGGTGCGCACGATAAAGCCGCCCGACGGCACGTCC
>JACCTF010000184.1 GCA_013812565.1 Pyrinomonadaceae bacterium
TGTTCATTGGCTGCATACCTGCTCTACTTCTTATCTGACCAACTCAACCACCCGGCGGAAGTTGGCTACGCTTCGAGCTGAACTTTGTTTGCCCCTACCGATGTTACCGGTTGATGATCGGGGCGCATGTACGCCCGGATGCCGTAAACCATGAGCAGGCCACATAGGAGATAGATCAAGGAATTGGCGCTGATGCACGCGCTCATCCCGTACCTCTCGCTGGCGGCCGCAATCGCCACCGGCGCCACCCCGCCCCCGAGCCAACCGATTGAGTTCATGAATCCGACCGCCGTCGCGCGCCTTTCAGGGCGCACCACGTCATGGAGCGAAGCCCAGATATTCGCGTCGTAGAACCCCTTGAAGTAACCGAAGCCAATTAACGCCAAAATCAAGATCGGCACGGAGAGCGTCCAACCCGCGAGAAAGATAAACGGCACACCCAGCAGCAACCCGACGGTCTGAGCCATCATTCTGCCGCCGCCATAACGACGCGCCCAACGGTCCGCGAGAATGCCGCCCGTGATGACGCCCAGCACGGACGCGATCTGCAGGTACGCGGTCCCGCTCAATCCCGCCATCGTCAAGCTCATATTGAATTTGCGGTAAAGGAACGACGGCATCCAGGTCAGGAAGATCATCGCAACAAAGTTCGCGCCGACGAACACCGCCATCAGAATCCGCACCACCGGATTACCGAACAGTTCCTTGATTGCGCCGAGCACGTTCCCCTGCTTCAGATCAATTGCGGCGTGTGCTTCATCTCCACCCGCGTGCGTTTCCGCTTGCCCACGCACAGGCTCTCTGAGCATCCACACGAGGAGGACTCCTAAAAGTATGCCGAGCGTGCCGAACAGGTAGAAACTTGATCGCCATCCGTAGTGTTGACCCATGAAGCCTGACAACGTGCCGCCCGCAATCGTCCCCGCGTAGACGCTTGATTGGTGAAGGGACATCGCACGCGAGCGCGTATCCGGCCCGTGATAGTCGCTGACCAAAGACATCGAGGCCGGAAAGTAGAACGCTTCACCGAAGCCTTCGAGCGCGCGGAAGATGACCAGGTGCGTGTAGTTCGTCGAGAGCGCTGTTGCCACCGTAATCAGTGACCAGAAAATAAGTCCGACGATGATGAGCGTCTTGCGCTGGAAGCGGTCGCCGATAATACCGGCGAGCGGCGCGGCAGCGGCATAAACCCACATGAACGAAGCGCCGACAATGCCGAGCTGCACATCGGTCAAGTTCATCTCCGATTTGAGCAGAGGGAAAACGGAGAAGACCGCCTGACGGTCGGCATAGTTGAAGAAGCAGACAAACCACAGCATCCCAACCACCAACCACTTGTAATTCTTGCGGCCCATACTTTACGGTTTGTCCTTCCTCCGAGAGCTACCCACGCATGATGAAGTTCGATGCTCAGACATCGCCGCAGAGACAAACCTCAAGTCCAAGTTCACTTAGCACCGCGGCTTTAGCGTAGAGGCCGCGCCGGGCGTTTGCCGCGTCGGGCGCATAAATGACCTGGATGTGATTTGACTTATGCCGTGCCATCATCTGATTGCGCGTCACACCGTGTAAGACCGCGTGCATGATGGGCCACTGCGGCGTGGTCAGTCGCCATCGATCATCAGTCTCCGCCTGCGGCAGTGCAACGACTTTTCCTAAACCGAGATCGCATTTCAATCGATTGTCTTCCACATATACGCGGCTCCACACGATCTCGCCCGGACGACTGACGCCCTTTAACGATCCGCCACCGGATTGAAAGTACATCGGCGGCTGACGCTCGCTCGTGGCACCACCGTAGCCGCCGATGAAGTGAGCGGGTGGGGCGGCTCCGGAGATTTCCAGCACCCACACGTAATCATCAACGCCCTCACCTTTGAAGTGTCTTCCCCACCGCAGATCGTGGAGCGTGGTCTCAGGCGCAAACCCGAGTTGCCTCCACAAATGGTAAGTGATGAGGCCGTCGAGGCCGGAGCATTCATCGACTTCGTTAAAGTGCGGCAACGCTTCGCCAGCGAAGAGTTCAAGACCGCTTTCCGTGTGGCGCACCGGCGGACGCTCCACGTTGTTAAGCAAGCCTTCGGCAAGGTCGGACGCGGCGACAAGGTTGGTGAGTCCCAACTGATACTGAATCCCGATTGTGTCACAGCCATACTGGTCGGCGAGGCGCACGGCAGCGATATACATCTTGCACTGCTGCAAAACTTGTTCTGGTGTAAGCTCGGTGGCTTCTCTTTCACCGAACTTGAAAGTCATACCCCGGTTCATCAACCAATCGAAAATTCCTTGAGCCTCTTCATCCGTGACCGTCAGCATCTTGGCATACAAGGCGCTTTGACTCAGACGCTCTTTGAAGACGCCCGTCGGGTGCAACAGTTCATCGGGAATGATCGCGTTGTACATGCCCATGCAGCCTTCGTCGAAGACGCCCATGATGGCTTTCTCTTTTCGGAAGTCCTGAGCAAAACGTATTCCGATCTCGATTGCTTCTCGCGGAGCGTCGTTTTCCCGATAAGCCCGTACGTGCGAGAAGTCATGCGTCACATGCCCGGTCTTCAGCCAACCCTGCAAGCCCTGCATAAAGAACTCGTCATCAAAGTTCTCGCTCCAGAGCGTGCTGTACTTGACTCCCGCTTTCGAGAGTGAAGCATTGAGATTGAGCAGACCCACGAGGCCGGGGAACTCGCCGCTCCAGTTGGCGATTGTCAAGATCGGACCCTGATGGGTAAAGAGACCGGGCAGTACGTGATAGCTGTATTGCCACACGGCTTCGGCAACGATCAAGGGAGCTTCGGGCGGCAGCGAACGAAAGACTTCGATGCCGCGCTTCTGGCTGTCGATAAAGCCGTGGCCTTTGGCAGGATCGAACTCGTGCGCGCGTTTGACTCGGGCATCAAATCGTTCGACGGCGGATACCACTCGCCTTTCCATCGCGGCTTGCGCCGCTTCGCACGTTTGATTGGCGACCAAGCGCGAATCGCCGTTAGCAACAAGGTGGATTGTCTTCAACGGGTCACTCCTATTTAGTTCTGACAGAGGATGCAAACGGCTATCGCCCGAGCTAACTCGACTTGATGAGAGCGGAGCGATCAGCAAGTCAGGTTCAGCGGCTTGTTCAGCTTCGGACGAGGAACGAAGCTTTATTCTTTGTTCTCTCTGCCTGAAGGTAGCTGCCGCTCGAACTTCAACAGCCTGTTCTCCAAACGCAGCTCTAACTTCTCTCGCTCCTGCGCTTCATTCCGGTTGGCGTAATCTATCTTCTCGCTAACTCGATGTACTTCGTAAGCTAAACGCTCCAAGGCAGACGCCATCTCGCGGACTTGCTGCCGCAACTCTCTGATTTCTTCGCGGTTCTTCTCCGTCTGCTGCGTGAGAAACAGAATCTGCTTGACGGCATCGACGAACTGTTTCCACATGCGGTTTTAGGCTGCCTTCAGTCTCGCAAGAATTTCGTTTGTTTCAGCTTTCAATCGCTCGATCTCTTCTTGGTCGCGCGTCATCTTCTCGTTAGCGCGCTTCATTTCAGCGAACATCTGATTGACAACTTCTTCAGAACTTATAACGTCGTCTGCAATTACTTCATGGTTCAATGTTTCGCTCATATCTATAACCTCCAAACTCATTCTAGCACCTGCCACTTATAACAACTCAACAGAAGCCGAACGCGTGTTTATCTCAAACAGTTCATGTTACGCAACACTCACCTTGTGCAATCGACATTAATCAACCGGCGCGCAGAGCCTACGTCCGCAGGCAGGCTGAGCGTGTTCGGTAAACTCCCAAGTTGAGTAACACGAATTCAAGCCGTGAGCGAGTGTGCGTCACTCTGTCCGGTGCCCGCCCGCTTCACCATGCGCTTGTATTCTTGCTGATGTTCGTACATCAGTTTGAACACTTCGTACTTTGCGTTGTGAAATCC
>JACCTF010000995.1 GCA_013812565.1 Pyrinomonadaceae bacterium
ACTTTGGGCGCTCGTCACTTTTCCGCGAACGGAGACTTCGGCAACTTCGCAACGAAGCATCTCCGCCACCGCGCAAGCCGTACGCGAAACCGGAACGGAAGCTGCGGGTGAGTCGATTCAGGAAGCCGGTATTGAGTCAGAGGAGTTTGACGAATCGGGCGCGCAGTTGCGCAACAGTTTCGCGGGGCGCATGGGGCGCTTTATCGAACCCGTGATCAGGCCGCTCGGCTTTGATTGGAAGATGGGGATCGGGTTGATCACGTCTTTTGCCGCACGTGAAACTTTGGTCTCAACTCTCGGCATCGTCTACAACGTCGGGACTGATACAAACGAGGAATCTTCTTCCCTGATCGATGCCATGAGAAACTCCCGGCGACCCGATGGCTCTCCGGCTTGGACGCCGCTGATCGCAGTGTCGATGATGATCTTTTTTGTGCTCGCGTGTCAGTGCATGTCGACGGTCGCGATTGTGCGGCGCGAAACCAATTCCTGGCGCTGGCCGCTGTTCATGGTGGCGTACATGCTGGCGCTCGCCTACGTCGCGTCCTTCATCACCTTTCAAGGTGGAAGACTTTTGGGTTTCAGCTAACTGGCATGATCGACTGGCAAACAATCGCGGTTATGCTTATCGTCTTCGGCGCGGCGGCTTACGTTGCGCTTCGCGCTTACAATCGTCTGCGCTCATTCCTCTCAACCAAAAGCGGTTCATCATGCGCGAGCGGCTGCGGTGGTTGCAGCGAACATCGTATCCAATCGCCGCAAGCTCCGAAAGTTCTTCTACAAATAGACCGCAGCAGCGCTGTTCCGCGTCGTAGCGCACGGTGAGACACTTCGCATCCGGTAACAAAACGTCTCTTGATGGGAACGTTACATTGAGAAGTTAAAGTTGATATAACCCGCGACACGCACCGGCCGACCTTCCACCAACATCGGGCGAAACTTCCAGCGGCGGGCAGCATCAGTGGCCGCTCCGCGCAATAGTTCTGAACCGCTTGTGCTCCTCGCAGACTCAACCGCACCCCGTTCATTAACAACTAGATAGACAGTGACCGTGCCTGCGGCGCGCGCGTTCCTTGCAATTGAAGGATAGACGGGCGGGACGCGCTCGGTTGCACGTTCTGCCAGCGCGCCGACTTCGAGGGGTTTGGTTGTGCCCGCCGTGTTGCTCGCCGTCGGAGGATTTTGCGCTGAACTGTTTTGTTGGCCGGATGCCGCGGGGGAGGAAGTCTTTAATGGTGAGCTTGGCGTCCCTGCTGAGCTGGTGGTCGGGGATTTTGAAGCAGGCGTCTGAGAGGGTTGGACAACCTGAGGTGTCACCGGGGGGGGTTGACTACCGCCGCTTGGCGCGGGGTTATCAGCAGTGCGTCGCGGTGGAGCGACGCTGCTGTAGTTTGCGACGCTTGTCTCTGAAGTGCCGAGTTTATGGCGCGCAGTGACGACTTCGCGTTGCCACGCCTTACGTTCTCCGCCGTCACGCGCGAGCGCGAGACGCACTTTTGCGGCGTCCTCAAGCAAGGCCATAGTGTCTGTGCGCTGGGCATCTTCTTCGTAAATCTGGCGCGCTTGTTCAATGAGCCGCTCAAGCAACAACCGCACCCGATCAAGATCATTGCGTGCTTCGGCAGGTAGTTCCGCGTCCCCCGTGTTGAGGCCGAACGTGCGGTAACGTTCGACGTGTGCGCGGACGCCATTGATAACCTGCCCGGCCAGCGCAAAGTAGGCGCGCGTCGTATGTTCATCCCTTCTTTTACGCGCGTCGAAAATCTCATCCAACAACTTCTGCGCTCTGGTGTAGTCTGTTTGTTGAAGGTAAATGTTCATCACAAGGATGCGCACGACATCTTGCACTGAGGCATCCGTGTTCGCCTGACGCATCGGCTCAAGTTCGCTGAGGGCCGCTTGGAAACTGCCGATGGCAGCCAGCGCGCGGGCGCGCGTGATCCGATGCATCGCATCCGTGTCAGTAGTGACGGTTAAAGATTGTGCAGAAGCGACCGAAGCGAAGGTGAGGAGGCAGATGATGCCACACACACCGGGAACTCTTTTGAGTTTCAACCATACGACATGAGATAGGCGAGTGTTCTTCAAATCTCAAGCTCCATAAACTAATAAGCGAGCGTTAACGCTCGCTAAAGATTTCAGTTTTTATTAACACGCCTATTATGACTTCTTCACGGCACTTCGATCAACTCCTCCGGTCGCTTCCCTACGCTTAATCCTTTTGTGAGACACTGCGCGCGATGCGTTCACGAAATGATTGGGCTTGCTGTCGAACCTCCTCCTCATTCAGCGTCAGCAATCTGCCATCGCGCATCACCACGCGCCCCTCGATGATCACCGTGCGTACATCCGCCGCTTTTGTTGCGTAAACAAGTTGCGAATAAATATCGTAACGAGGCGTTTGGTGCAGCCTATCCATGTCGACGATGACTAGATCGGCGCGTTTGCCGGTTTCAAGCGAACCGATTTCCCCTTCCATATGTAGCGCACGTGCGCCCCGCGCGGTTGCCATCTCGAATGCTGCGCGGGCCGGAATAGCGCGCGGATTTCCGCTGAAGACTTTGTGCAGTTTAGCCACCGTGTCAATCTCTTCCCAGAGATTGAGGTCGTTGTTTGACGCCGCGCCATCTGTGCCCAGTCCGATTGCCAAATCAGCCGCGAGCATCTGCGGCACAGGCGCAACGCCCGACGCGAGTTTCATGTTCGATTGTGGATTGTGGACCACGCCGACACCATAACGTTTGAGGATAGCGATCTCTTCATCGGTTATATGAACAACGTGCGCCGCGATGGTGCGCTGATTCAAAAATCCGATACGCGCCAGATACTCGATGGGCCGCACGCCCTTCGCTTTAGTGATGTCTTCTACTTCCTTGCGGGTTTCCGCGACGTGAATTATCAGAGGCGCATTCGTGCGATTCGCTAAAGCGTGGGCCGCGCGCAGGTGTTCTTCGGAGACGGTATACGGCGCGTGCGGCGCAACGGCAGGCGTCACAAGCCGATGCCCCTGCCACCGCTTTATAAATCGTTCCGTATAGGCAAGCCCTTCGGCGTACGTCTTATTATCTGGAACCGGAAAGTCAATTACCGTTTCGCCGAGCACACCGCGCACTCCGGCTTTCGCCGTTTCTTCTGCGACTGCATTCTCGAAGTAGTACATGTCGCAGAACGTCGTCGTGCCGCCGCGAATCATCTCTGCGAGGGCGAGCCGTGTGCCGACGCGGACAAAATCTTCTGTTACGTTTTTCGCTTCGGCTGGAAAGATATATTTCGTTAGCCACTCGTTCAGATCGAGATCATCGGCGAGGCCGCGAAACAGCGTCATCGGCACATGCGTGTGGCCGTTGATCAAACCGGGAATAACTGCCTTGCCACGCGCATCAATTTCTGCGTCGGCGACATACGTTGCATCGACGGAAGCGCTTTGCCCTACCGCCACGATACGACCGCCGCGCACCGCCACTGCGCCGTCTTCGATCACGCGGGCATTCTGGTCCATCGTGATAACGATGCCACCGCGTACTAGCAGATCAACCCGCTCGCGAGTTCCCTGTTGTGCAGGCGCAAAGAGCGACAACGGAGTAAGGAGAACGAGGATTAAGATGAGAACCGACCGTGAGCATGTGAGCATGTCAGATGATTAGTTCCACAGTTTGCGTGTATCTATTTCACTCTGCCTGGCAGGTAATAGAAGCGCACAACGATGAGTGCAACGAGCGCGGCGACACAGATGAGCAGATCAAGCGCGGTCACTTCGGGGCTAATCATCTTACGCGCAACCACAAAGATAATCACTTCGATCGCCGCGCTCGTGCGATGAAACAGCAGCAACAATCCGAGTTCGGCAGCGATGGCTACCAGCAGAATGTTCTGAATAATCTGCTGCAACACTTTGTACTCATCTACGGGAGCGAGCAGTTTTGGGAATTCAC
>JACCTF010001000.1 GCA_013812565.1 Pyrinomonadaceae bacterium
GCTCAATCGCGCTCGCAATGCTCCTTTCTCGGAGTATCAGAGAGACCCGGCGGAGACGCGCGATCTTTTTCGGCAGAGAGGGTGGCGTCGGATCGTCGCTTTTCAAACCCGCAACCCGGTTCACCGCGCGCACGAATACATTCAGAAGTGCGCGCTTGAGATTGCCGATGGCCTGCTCTTGCATCCGCTCGTCGGCGAAACCAAGTCGGATGATATTCCGGCAGACGTTCGTATGCGCTCTTATGAAGTAATCCTCGCGGGCTACTATCCGTCGGCACGCACAGTGCTCTCTGTGCTTCCGGCAGCGATGCGCTACGCCGGGCCGCGTGAAGCGATCTTTCATGCGCTTGTTCGCAAGAACTACGGCTGTTCGCACTTCATCGTCGGACGCGATCACGCAGGGGTCGGCAACTACTACGGCACATACGACGCGCACCATATCTTCGACGAGTTTGATCCGGCGGAGATCGGCATTGTGCCGCTCTGCTTCGACCACACCTTCTACTGCCGCGCGTGCGGCGCGATGGCGTCCACCAAGACGTGCCCGCACCATTCAGAGGAACACGTCACACTCTCCGGCACACGCGTGCGCGAGATGTTAAGCGCCGGGGAGATTCCACCGGTAGAGTTTACGCGCCCGGAAGTCGCCGAAGTGCTTATCGAGGCGCAACGTGCTGCCCGCAATGAGCAAGCGACTGCCGCTGGTGTTTCATAAAATCGCAAAATTAAGGAACGCAGATGACTGACAACAAACAATTCAACATCAAAGGCTTTACCCTATGGTTCACAGGATTATCGGGAGCGGGTAAGTCAACGCTCGCCGCAGAGATCGTGCCGGAGTTGCGTGAGAGAGGGGTTCGCGTTGAGGTGCTAGACGGAGATGAAGTGCGCACCAATCTCTCGAAAGGATTGGGCTTTTCGAAAGAGGATCGCGACACTAACATCCGGCGTATCGGGTATGTCTGCCGACTGCTCGCCCGCAATGGTGTGGGCGCAGTGTCGGCGGCAATCTCGCCGTACCGTGACGTGCGCGACGAGGTGCGCCGCGCCATCGAAGCAGACGGAGCGGCGTTCATCGAAGTTTATGTTAAATGTCCAATTGATGTGTTAGCCGAGCGCGATGTAAAGGGGCTTTACAAACGTGCGCTCGCCGGTGAGATCAAGGAGTTTACAGGCATCTCCGATCCTTACGAGGAACCACTGAGACCAGATGTCACAGTGGAGACTGATCGAGAGAACATCGCGACGAGCGCGGCAAAGATCATCGCCGAAATTGAACGACGGGGCCTCGTTTCCACAAGCGTTGCGGCTGTCGATTACTCTCAAGCTTGTGCAGCAGTGGCCTAATGAGCTGAAGAAAATCGTAGAGTCATTCACAGTTGAAGATAGGTTGAGTTGATCTTCACCACAGAGGGCGGAGAGAGCACAGAGGCTGCACAGAGTTTAAGACCTTCTCTGTGTGCAGCCCCTGTGTCGTGCGGTGCTTCTGTGATGACCTGCCGCTTGCCATGCACGAAGTTAAAATAGACGGCACGACTCTCGCAGAGTTCTATAATTCACTGACTCGACTGACATTCTCTCTGCACTTAAAAAGCCCTCTAATGTTTAGCGAGCGCAGACTTGCTCGGACTCGGTGAACCAATCGCTCCCCACACCTCTCCCGCGCGAAGCACCGAGGGCAAACCGCGCTCGGTGCTCATCACGAAGCCTTCGGACTGCTCCCGCCCGAGGTTGCCATGTGTTGCTTGTAAGATGGCAAAGATGTCGAGCGTGAAATTGCCCGTGTAGTATCCGTCATGAAAGTTGAGTACGACGTTGGCTCGATTACGCACATGATCGGTTGCCCCTTCGTAGACACGCTTAATAGTGTCTGGTTGCGTGGTGTCGCGCGTCGCATTAAACCAATCCGCGTCGGCCACGAAGCCCTCGGCATCGACTTTGCCCTGCGCGGTTAGTAAGCGCAGAACTGAGATGAGTTCAAGCGGATCGCCGCCCACTGTTCGGTAACGGAAGCGTTCCCCGCGTTTCTCAATAATCGCCATCCCGTTGTTTGCATTGATGTGAACAACACCCTCTTTTTCATACGCGGCGAAATCGACTCCGTTGACGGTGGCCGCCGTTTTGGCAAGTTCAGCTTCGCCTGCCTCGGTTGTAAAGAGCACTGCGCAGCCGATGAGTCCGAACTGCGGAAGAACAACGCTGCGGTCGTTGAGGATATGGCTTTCAAGACGAAAACCCGCATCGCGTAGAGCGGCTTTCAAAGATACACGCTGGTATTTTCTAAAGTGATTGCCGTGATCGGAGAAGATCGTGACGCGCGTGCGCCCGCCGTCACCATCGCGCAGGATGTCCGCAATCGTGTCGTCGAGTCGCGCGAGAAAGCTGCGCAGAAGGCGCTGCCCGCCGAGATGCGCAAGCGAATCACTCGCTCCTGTGTAAGCAAAGAACACAGGCCCGCGCGCGGCTCGCGCCTTTTGCCGGAGGCGGACAATGTCGCTTAACGCTTCAAGATAGGTGCTCACAGGCGGTGCGGCATAGCCGAGTCCGCTTTTGATCGCTGATGGATGGTAATCGAAGATTTCGCGAAATGATCCCTGGATGAACCGATCGCCGCGCAGACGATCAAGCACTCCGCCCTGCAATTGGTTTCGCTGCGTATCAAAGTA
>JACCTF010000239.1 GCA_013812565.1 Pyrinomonadaceae bacterium
GCCATGCTGTGCCCCTTGACCTGTCACTTGCGGCTAATTGTAGGTAGCTGATTTAGGACGCTCTACCATCAGTCTCAAGAATTATTATTGGTTCAGGATCGAACATCTTCAAGCCGCCATCTGTACCCAGCCTAGCTCTACCTACTGAGCGAATCTTAACTTCATTGTTTGAGTGTTGATTGTTTGGGACTACATCTCTTCGCTGCTTCGGCGTGCCTTGCTCCTCCTGCGGGCCGCACCGGCTACTCCGGCTAAACCTGTGCCGAGTAGAAACATGGTGGCCGGTTCGGGGACTGTGGTCAGATTCTCTTGCGGACCGTTTACTGAGCGATCTGCGGGAGTCAAGATGCGAAATTTGCTGAAATCATAATTCGTAAAGTTCTGATTCTGTGCAACCGAGAGCCAAGCATTGGAGCCGTTGGTATCAGGAGTTGCGACGGGATTGAATATGTTCCAGATCGCGCCGTGAATCTCTCCCGCTTGATTTGGTTGAACGCCCATTTGATCGAAGAGCCAAGCTGCTTGTTGATATTTCAACAAGGCATTCGCTTGTGCTCCGTAAAGCCCATTAGCGACGCCGCTCGCCGTGAGCGGATTGACAGCAGCTTGCCACGTTTGATTGACCGACACATGCCGATCAAAGCTGACGCAAACCATTGAGATCGAGGCTCCATTGAGCGTGGCGCTGTAGGGACCGGCGTAAACTCCGCTCCATACAGTGTTGCCCACTCCGGTGAGTTTGACTGTATCGGCAGCGGCCGTCCAAGATGTGGCAAAGATCATTAACAACATTGATGACAAAACAAAAAGTCTTTTCATAACTTTCCTCCGGTGATTTGCTTGATGGATTGGGTTTCTACCGCGGTGTGAGGCGGCAGAGAATCTGTGGGTTAGCTGCAGCAGCGCTCGTAAGCGGTCACGCTGTGTGTTCGGTAAGTCGTTTGAACGACCATGTTATTTAACAAAGCAGCAATGATCACGATCTTTCAGTAAAGAGATGTCAATTACTGACTGTTGCATAACAAAGTTAAGTTCTTTTGTGTGAATAGCCTGTATTTGCGGGGAGTTTCGCAAATTGGACTTGAGTTTCAAATGCAACGCTTGGTAATCGGTTAATTGGTGGTACAAGCAAACTCAGCGAGTTGTGGCACGCGACGCGCTAGGGGAATTCTGGAGAACCCTTGATGAACACAAAAAAAGTGGAAGACGAAGCATTGCGACTGCTGATCGTTGATGATGAAGAAGCCGCGCGCTACGGGATGCGGCGCGCACTCGGCGGCGTTGGTTACGAAATCGCTGAGGCTGGCAGCATCGAAGCGGCGCGCACCCAACTCGGCTCATTCCGCCCCGACTTGCTGCTTTTAGATGTCAATCTGCCCGGCGAAAGCGGCCTTGACTTTCTCAGCGAACTGAGACGTGGAGGAGAAGATTGGCCGCTCGTTATTATGATTACGGCGCACGGTTCGGAGCGCATGGCGGTGGAAGCGATTAAGGGAGGCGCGCACGACTATCTTGCCAAGCCGTTTGAGGTCGATGACCTGCGGCTCGCGGTCAAAAACGCGCTTGAGACTGTGCGTTTGCGTCGCGAAAATCAACAATTGCGCCGGCGCATCGAACTCGAAGGCAAACGAGGCACTTTTGTCGGAAGATCAGCAGCGATGGAGCGCGTTCGCCTGATGATTGATAAGGTCTCTGAGACGGATGTCACAGTGCTGGTGCGCGGCGAATCCGGTACGGGTAAAGAACTCGTCGCACGCGCCGTTCACGAGCAAAGCCAAGCTCGACGACGGGGCGCATTTGTCGCCGTCAACTGCGCCGCACTGCCGTCGGAGTTGATCGAATCCGAGCTTTTTGGTCACGAGAAGGGAGCTTTCACTGGTGCCGCGTCGCGGCGGTCGGGTAAGTTTGAACAAGCCGATGGCGGGACGCTGTTTCTTGATGAGATCGGCGATATGAGCCAGACGGTGCAGGCGAAACTTTTGCGCGCGCTGGAGGAGCGGCGCATTGAACGGCTTGGTGGTGCGGAGTCGATTCCCGTTGATGTACGCGTTGTCAGCGCCACACACCGCGCGCTTGAACAAGAGATTACGACGGGAAACTTTCGCGCTGATCTCTTCTATCGCTTGCGCGTCGTGACCATAGAGGTTCCGCCGCTGCGTGATCGTCGTGAAGACATCCCCATGCTTGCCGAAAGCTTTGTCGCCGCGGCGACCGAACGCTACGGTTTGCCGATGCGCGCATTCGCTCCGCAGGCGATGCGCCTGCTGGTCGAATATAACTGGCCCGGTAACGTTCGTGAGTTGCGTAACGCCATCGAGCGCGCCGTCGTGCTGGCCGAGGGCGATGAATTAACTCCTAGAGATTTACCCGAAGAGATCAGGGGTAGCGGACAAAAGCTTGAACCTGTGATGGGAGGTAAAGCCGAGCAAGCCCATGAAGCAGATCAAGACAGCTCGGTTGAAGGATTTGAAGTAGGTGGAGCAAACAATCTCCTTGTTCCGTTCACATCTGATTTCCGCGATGATCGACGTGAGTTTGAGCGGCGTTATAT
>JACCTF010000260.1 GCA_013812565.1 Pyrinomonadaceae bacterium
CGGATGCCATGCCCAGGCCGCGATGTGCTGCGGGTCACGCCAAATGAAGTGCGAAGTTTTGCCGTAAGGGTCCAGAACGTACATATCCGTGCCATCACGGTTTGTTGTGAACATCCGCGTTGCGAAGCCGAGCTTTTCCTTTGCTCCTCTCCATCGATGAAGAAAGATAAAGCGGGTTCCATCTGGCGAAAAGAGCAGATGATTGAACCAGTGCTTGGCGTCTTTGAAATCATCATGCGGATTAGGAACTGCTGCTGCATCAGCAAAAGAGAAGATGAGGTCGCGCTGTCCCGTCATCATGTCCATACGCCAGATGCCGGCGTCCTTCGGCGCTAATATCTTTTTGTTCGGATCAGGTAAGCCGACATAACCGTAACCCGGGCGCGTATCATTCAAACGGCGAAAGTCGGGGTAGACCGCCCATTGCCCATCAGGACTTACCGAGTAAATAGGCGCGGGAAGCGTTCTTCGTTTTCGCGTTTTGACGTTGAGGATGTGCGAAACGAATTGGTCGCCAGCGCGGTCGTTCCAAATGATTTCGTTACGCGAGCCGGGCAGCCACTGCAACATGCAGCCTTGTTGCCAGTTCCACGCGCGGGTCTCGCCAAGCTCAATCCATCTGTCTCCGTCCTGCAAATCAATCATGCCAACCTTGATGACATCATCGGCGCGGGGTGAGCGGTGCTCGAAATCTACTTGCATCCCGAGCACGTAGCGGCTCGAAGCATCAAATTGTAGTTTGTCGTAATAACCGAACCAGTGAAACTTCGGTCCGCGCGTGATGGCACGAACCGGCGGAAGATCATTGACGGAGATGCCTGCGCCGGCGAATGCTGGCGTACTTGCAGCAAGGGTGGTGAGCCATAAGAACTGGCGGCGGTTTAGCGAATCTCTATTGCTATTCATCATCTTCGGTTCTCCGATCATAGTTAGCAGCGAGTTGACAGCTTGAGCTTCAAAGCGAATTGTATCTGGCGTCCGGGGCCAGCACTGGTGATTCTGCCGAAGTTCTGCTGATTGAGTGGCAAGCCCGGGTTGAACGTGGCGCGTGTATCGAGTTGAAACGGCGGCGTATTTGTGACGTTGAAGGCTTCAGCTCTGCATTCAATGCCGCGTCGTTCCGAAAACGCAGGTACTGATAAAAAAGTAATGCTGAGGGTTTGGAAAAACTCAGCATTACTTGGCTTTCCTAAGATGTGTAGCATTACATTTTTACCTCTACCCATTTTGTTTCAGCGGAATGCGGGATTCAGTGTGGGACAAGGTGCCATCTTGTCCCACGGCCAACGTTTCATCACTGCGCTTTGGCGCGCCACGTGCCAAGCGGCAGCACATTCGCGCGCGCCGCCCAGGCCTCCCACTTCGCCACCAGTTCCTTCACTTTGTCAGGATGCTTTGCCGCCAGATCTTTCATCTCCGTGCGGTCAGTGGCGATGTCGTAGAGTTCCCACGCCTGATTCTCTTTGGCGACGAGTTTCCATTGGCCGTCGCGGACGGCGCGGTTGCCTTCGTGCTCCCAGAAGATCGGCTGCAAACGCTGGAGCGGTTTGCCCGTTAGCGCGGGGCGCAGGCTCACGCCTTCCATCGCGTGAATCTTCCGCCCGTTAAGTTCATTCGGATACCGGGCGCCGCTCACATCAATCGCCGTCGCCATCAGGTCAATCAAATGGCCGGGCGATTGCGCCAGATTGTTGCGTTGCCGCGCGGGAATGCCTTTCGGCCAGTGCGCGATCAGCGGCGTCGAGACGCCGCCTTCATGCGTCCAGTGTTTGTACTCGCGGAAGGGTGTGTTCGAGACGTTGGCCCAGCCTTTGCCATAAGCGATGTAGGTATCCGCCGGGCCGGGCATCGCGCCGGTTCCCATAATCACCGGGAAGCCATCGCGCGTCTGCCGGGGCGCAGAGCTGAATTGCTGATCGTCTTTGGCCATGGACGCGTAGACCGCTTTTTCAGGCCGCGTCTTGTAAGGATTCGCCTGAGAAGGCATGCGGCCCATCAATTCGGCGCAGCCGCCGTTGTCCTGTAAAAAGAGAATCAGCGTGTTGTCGAACTGCCCCTGCTTTTTCAGTTCCGCGATGATGCGTCCGACGCCTTGATCCATGCTGTCAATCATCGCCGCGTACACTTCCATCCCGCGCGCTTCCCAGTCTTTGTTTTCAACCTGTTCCCAGTCGCCTGCCTGCGGCGACATGGGTGAGCGCGGATCAATCAGGCCGAGCCGCTTTGCCTTTTCGTAGCGGGCTTTTCGTACCGGCGCATAGCCTTGATCGTACTTGCCTTTGTATTTGACGATGTCTTTTTCCAGCGCGTGCATCGGCCAGTGCGCGGCGGTGTAAGCCACGTACATAAAGAACGGCTTGTCCATTTTGTTTTCGGCGATGAAGCGCACCGCGTGATCGCTGATGGCGTGGGTGTAGTAATAGCGCTGCGGCTGATATTCCGCGTCGTTGGCGACGGTGATGAGCCGGTTATCGCGTACGAGCGAACTTGGATCATAAAAGCTACCTGCGCCGTGAATCGTGCCATAGAACCGTTCAAAGCCGCGTTGCAACGGCCAGTTGCGCGTTTGTGCAAGTTTCGCCGCACTCTGTCCCGGCGTGACGTGCCATTTGCCGACGGCATAGGTGGCATAGCCTGCGGGTTTCAACGCTTCGGCAATTGTCACGGAGTTGCGATTCAGATCGCCGCGATACCCGTCGTGGCCGCGGTCCTCCATCATATGCCCGATGCCCGCTTGATGTGAGTACAACCCCGTCAACAGGCTCGCGCGCGTCGGACAGCAGCGGGCGTTGTTGTAAAACTGCGTGAAGCGTACGCCGTTTGTCGCCAGCGCATCAAGGTTCGGCGTGTTGATTTCGCCGCCGTAACAGCCGATGTCCGAAAAGCCCATGTCATCCGACATGATGATGATGATATTTGGCTTCGCGGCCTGCCGCTGTGCTTGCGCGGCATTGATGTGCGGCGAACTGCTGCTTGAAAAAAGCGCCAGACAAAAGACGGCGATGAACTGCCAGCGAATGAATCGTTTCATAATGGTTATCCTTTGCATCTCATTGGTAAACTGCTTGATTCAGCTTTTGAAGAGAGTCTCTATCCTGATTGAATGCTTTCCCTTTCGCAGTTCCTCTGCCAGATTGAACTTGACGGGTTGCTGAAAGTTGCGTTTGTAAAAGAGAACGAATTCGCGGCTGAGCAGATCGTGAACGGTGGAATACAACGTTCCGCCCTGTCGTCCTTTTTCTTCTCCAAACTGAGTGACGCTCGCCAGAATGGCAGCGACGTCACTTCCTCTGATCTCGCGTTTCTGTTCGAGTGCCTCATGCACTCTGCTGTATCGCGGACACGGAAACCCACCGAATTCTGGCTTCGATAATAGGAAGTTGGTAATGACCTGATACGCGCCTGTTTTCCTGTTCAACAACCGCAGAATCTCCATTCTTGTCGGCAAACAGCAAGTGCCCGTTACTCTGTTGCGGGAAGTTGTACGTTTGAATCCAAGCGATGGCGTCCTCAATCGTTGCACATCCGGCCAGAATTTCATCCCCGATGTTCTCTTTAATTTTGGGTTTGTCAGCTAGTGTGCTTCGTCCATATCAGCGACAGCTTGCAGGGTCATTCAGTTCTCGGAGTAATGCCGATTAATGCCAATGCCGACCACGGTTGAGCAGCAAAGCGGCGACACGCCGCAGCGATGTTAGTTTCACCAGCCACGCGCATCAACCCGATAGCCGTGTTCCTAATCGCCGCCATCACCTGCGGAATACTGCCCACTCTGACTTGCGAGCGGTCTTGATCATACGTCACATCTCTCACCCAATGTGACTTGTTCTCAATGTGCCAATGCGCGCGTACTAACTCCAAGACCTGCGCCGCTGAGGCTCGCTCACGCGAGAGACTCGTCACGCCATAGACGATCTCAGCGCGTTGCTCGCCGCTCGACTTTCGCGTCACCGCTCGCTCAATCGCGAAGACTTGTGCCAGCCCGCTCCAGTTGCTGTAACCGCACAGTGCGGTACTGGTCGTGATCTTCCGGTGCTCAATGCGCCCATGACCAATTGAGAGCGTCGCGCCACTCTCAAGGGTTTCGGCGACCATCTCGGGGGCAGCAAACAGTGCCGCAATATCTTCCTGCAATGTCGGCTGATTACCTTTGACAATCATCACGTAATCGCCGCCACCGTCAACAATCGTCTGTGCCACATCATGTTGCGTCAGCAACGCATCCAGCGTAATCACGCGGTTTTCCAGCATTAAAGCACCCAGCATGTCGCCGATCGCACCGATCTCATTAGTTTTATCGGCAACTGCCTGCTGCCCCACCGTCAGTCCCAAGCGATGCCCAAGTGCCGAGAGCAGGTGCGCGCCGGGTGCTTTCTGGCGACGGCTACCGCGCAAGGTCTTACCATCAATGGCAATCGCCTCTAATGCTGTGGGCGGCGCGGCGGTCGCGGCGACGACGCCTTCCGCCCATCCTGCCAAGACCCGCTCGACGGCTTCGATGTCTAACCCGCGCAAGACCGTGTTGAGGGTCGCCGCACATGGCGCGGTGTCGTGCGTGAAGCCGAGGGCGCGTAACATCGCGGTGCCGTAGTTACGCCCCCACTCGGCAATCGCACCATAACTACGATAGCCGCAGAGCATCGCCGCGACGCTGAGGGCAAGGATGGCTGGAAGCGGATGGCGGCGTCCTTGCGCTTGACGAAAGTCCGGTATCTCGGCTAAGAGTTCGAGCAGGACAGGACATGGTTCTGTCATTTGGTCTCACCTCACTGTGGTTGTCGCAAACCTGTGGGGTGAGACTACTGTCTATCTGTTGCTTCCATCAACCGAGAACTGAATGACCCTGGTAAGAGGGTGTTTGACAATGCCTCGATTGGCCTCGGCGATGTTATGCTGCTCGCTAAGGTCTTTGGACAAGTCGTAGAGCTGCACCTTGCCCGTCAGCATCGGCTCGCGAATGGCTTTCCAATTGCCGAAGCGTACTGATTGCCGCCCACCCTGTTCATAAAACTCAAAGTAGATGTACTTGTGCTGTTGTTGATTTGTTTTTCCTGTCAGCGTGGGCGCAAAGCTGATGGAGTCCAGTCCTTGCGGCCCGTTCGGCATTGGCTGTTTCGTCAATTCGCTGACAGTCGCAAAAACATCGCCGAAATAGCCGATGTGGTTGCTGGTCGTTCCGGCTTTGATCACGCCCGGCCAGCGCGCGATGAACGGCACGCGCCCGCCGCCTTCATACAGTGCTCGTTTCATCCCGCGTAGCGGGCCTGCCGGATTGAACAGCTTCGGATTGTTTTTGCCTTCTTCGTGCGGGCCGTTGTCAGACGTGAAGATGACCAGCGTGTTGCGATCCAGGCCGGACTCTTTCAGTTTGGCGAGCAGCTTGCCGACCTGCGCGTCCAGGCGCGTAATCATCGCCGCCTGCCCCTTGTCGGGATTCGGCCAGGTCTTGTCTCTGTAGATGCCGTAATCGGGAACTTCCTGTCCGTCGCCCATCGCGCTCGAAGCCTCGTTGTTGGCGTGCGGCAACGTCGAGGCGAGATAGAGAAAGAATGGCTTCGAGCGATGTTGATCCATCCACTGCATCGCTTTGTCGAAGATCACGTCCGGCGCGTAATCGATCTTCGTGCGCGCCCAGCCATCGCCGCGCCCCCTGTCTTCCACTTCAGGGACGTTGCGCAGCGGGTACTTGTCGCTGTTGTGAATCAACCACGACGGATAGAAGTTGTGTGCGTGATGCTGATTGAGCACGCCGAAAAATTCATCAAAGCCCATCCGGTTCGGATGCCCGTCGGAACCGATTTCGCCGAGGCCCCATTTGCCGAAGAGCGCCGTTCTGTAACCTGCGTTTTTGAAGACATAGGCAATCGTCTTTTCGCCTTTCCGCAAAGCCTGATCGTTGATCCGGGCGCGCGTTGCGTTGCCGCATGCTGACGTGCCCCATGTGTTTGCCGGTCATCAGCACGGCGCGCGACGGCGCACAGACGGTCGAACCAGCATACATCTTCGTGAAGCGCATGCCTTCCCGCGCCATGCGATCAAGGTTCGACGTTTGAATCAGCTTCTGCCCGTAGCAACCCAAATCGCCGTAACCGAGATCATCGGCCAGGATGTAAATCACATTTGGCTTTGCCGCGACTTGCCCGGTCTGAACGCCGGACGCCTTTGCGCCGGGGCCAGTCGGCGCAACGACAAACGCGCTGAGTGAAACAAGGATCGCAATGGAAAAAGTTTGGCACAGCCGCTTCATGGTTCTTCTCTCAACGTTGTAGCGGTTTCGGGTTTGGCTGCGCGCGGTTATTGCGGCGTTGCTGACGCCCCGCGCGCGCCCCTTCTTTTCTGCCGCTTGCATTCGCGCCGCGCGATTTATTCACCGTCGGAAAGACCTTGGCGAGTTCGGCCTTCACCTTGTCGTTCTTCTTATCGCCCGCCACGTTCGTCCACTCGTATGGGTCTTTCGTTTCGTCATACAACTCTTCATCGCCGTTCTCGTAGCGGATATAGCGCCACTCAGCCGAGCGCGCGGCGTGGTTTTGAAAGCCGTGCGTGGTCAGCGCGGGCGTCGTCCACTTGGCGTTCGGGTCGGCCAATAGCTTCTTAATGCTCACGCC
>JACCTF010000267.1 GCA_013812565.1 Pyrinomonadaceae bacterium
GCCGAAGAATGCGGCGGCGCAGCAGCCTACTCCTCCTCCTCCTTCATCAGCACAGATACCTCCTCCTCCTCCTCCTCCTCCTCCTCCTCCTTCATCAGCACAGAGACCTCCTGGTAACAATTCGCCAGTGCAGATGGCTCCGCCAGAAAGCACGTCTGACAAAAAGAAGTCAAAACGAAAAAGGAAGAATGCGAGAAAGGCTAAGGGCAACGCGGCCTCGTCAGAGGGAACGGCGACCGGGAAGGCTGCACCTCCCTCGTATCCTCAGTAAAGCAGAAGGACGCAGCAACATCAGTCGCCATATTGCAAACCACTACTAAGCGGCTCGCCCCTTCCTAATTCATCGTGCGAACGGTCGGCGTACTGTAGTTTATAAAGCCGCCAGTAAAGACCATGTTCGGCGAGCAGTTGTTGGTGCGAGCCTTGTTCGCGAATCTCACCGTGATGCAGCACGATGATTGTATCGGCGCGCTGAATGGTTGAGAGACGATGCGCGATGATGAGCGATGTGCGGTTGAGCATAACGCGCTCGATGGCTTGTTGAATAAGTTGCTCGGTCTCGGTGTCAATCGAACTGGTCGCTTCATCAAGGATCAAGAGCGCAGGATCAAAGGCGAGCGCGCGTGCGAAGGAGATTAGCTGCTTCTGGCCGACAGAGAGACCTGCGCCGCGTTCACGTACCTCAGATTTGTAGCCCTCAGGAAGACGCTCGATGAATCCGTCGGCGTGAACTTCGCGGGCCGCCCATTTGATCTGGTCTTCCGCGATCTCCGTGTGGCCCAGCCGGATGTTGCTCTCAACCGTGCCGCTAAAGAGAAACACATCCTGCAAGACCACTGCAAAGTTCTCACGCAGCGCTTGTAGATCCCACTCACGGACATCCACGCCGTCAAGCAGAATGTGCCCGCGCTGCACATCGTAGAAGCGCATCAGAAGATTTGTGATCGTGGTTTTGCCTGACCCGGTGTGCCCGACCAAAGCCACCGATTGGCCCGGCTCGACGATGAACGAAACGTCGCGCAGCACCCAATCTTCCTCATGATAGGCAAACCACACGTTCTGGAACTCGATGCGCCCGCGAGCGCGTCCCGTCTTTTGCGGGGCGGCAGGCGTAACCACCAGAACCGGCTGATCCAGGGTTTTGAAGATGCGGTGCGAAGCGACAATCGCCGCTTGCAGCACGTTATATTTATCCGAGATGTCGCGGATCGGTTGAAACAGTTGCTGCGAATACTGAATGAAAGCAACGAGCGCGCCGAGAGAGAGTGCCTCTTGCAGGGGCGTACTGCTCATCACGCGCCAACCGCCATACCAGATGATCAAGGCGATACCGGTCGCACCAATCAAATCGACCAGCGGAAAGAAGACCGCAAAGTAGAAGATGGTCTCGATGTTGGCGCGGCGATGATCATCGTTGATGGCGTGAAACTTTCTAGTTTCTTTGGCTTCGCGGTTGAAGATTTGTACGGTGGTCGCACCCGACAGATGTTCTTGTAGAAAGGCGTTGATGCGCGCGAGGCGCGTGCGCACTTGGTCGTAGCCGCGCTGTGCGTGCGTGCGAAACCATCTGGTCGCGGCAAACAGCAGCGGCACCGTGATGAGCGTTACGAGCGTCAGACGCCAGTCCATCCACAGCATGATGCCGATGATGGCGAAGATCATTACGACATCGCCGAGAAGATCAATGACGCCTGAAGTAAACAGTTCGTTCAGCGCGTCAACATCCGAAGTCAGCCGCGTCATAATGCGCCCGACCGGCGTGCGGTCGAAGTAAGCGACTTCCTGGCGTTGAAGTTTGCTGTAGAGTTCGCTGCGCAGATCGTACATCACGCGCTGCCCGACGGATTCGAGCAGCACCGTTTGCACGTACGAAAAGATAAACGTCAGCAGCAGCACGCCGAGGAACGCAAGCGCGAGCCACTTGAGGCCGCTCATATCCCCCGGCAAGATGTACCAGTCAATCGCATACTGCGTGAACTTCGGCTGCGTGATGCGCAGCGCGTTCAAGACGAGCGTCAGCGTTAGTGCCGGTGCCAGCACGCGGACATAAGGCCGCAGGTAGCCCAGAATCCGCCGCGCAACGCGGAAGTCATACGTTTTATTAATCGCTTCTTCTTCGTGAAACTGTTTGACGGCTGCCGACATGAAAACTTCCTTGCTGCTGGGTCCTAACGCTTGAAAGAGGCACTGACTAAATCATCACGGCTCGGCATGTGTAGAAGCATGCCGAGCACGGGTGTAATGAATAGAAGGTAGTAGTAGCGATGACCGGTCGAAAAGTAAGCGAGCACGCCGAAGATCCCTCCCGCGTCGCACAAAGCGAATGCGATGATATAGGCGACCTGCACGGCTTCGATGCGTTGCTCACGGACAGCTTTGGATAAAAGCGCACGCTTCAACAGAAATGAGATGCCGGTGATTGCGACGCCTAGCGCCCATAGCACCCAAAGAATCGTGCCGTCGCCATCGGCAGCAGAAACTTCAATGAACTTTGTCATAAGGAAATAGAGGCCCAGCGACGCCAGCATCGCAAGCCATATGATTAGTATTATGCGGTAACGGGCGTCGACAGCAGTCTGCGCAGATTTGGGATCAACGAAGTTCATCGGATGTCTCCTTCTCGTTCGATCAGGGATCAACTCGCCGCTAGTTCTTCCTCTAACAACTGCCGCTCGTAGAGGTCTGCATACTCGCCGCCGCGCCGGAGGAGTTCCATGTGCGTGCCGCGCTCGATGATACGGCCTTCATCAAGCACGCAAATCAGATCGGCGTCGCGCACGGTCGAGATGCGATGCGAAACGATCAAGCTTGTTCGCTCGCGCATCACGTCGCGCAGGCGTGTGAGAATCTTCTCTTCCGTGTAGGTGTCAACGGCTGAAAGCGCGTCGTCGAGAATCAGAATCTTCGGCTCGCGAAGGATGGCGCGCGCAATCGCGGTGCGTTGCTTCTGGCCGCCCGACAAAGTGATGCCGCGCTCGCCGACCAGCGTATCGAAACCATCGGGGAAGTTGCGTGCAATATCATCGGTGAGTCCTGCAACATTTGCTGCCCGCTCGATTGCGGTTATCTCAGCTTGTTCAACTCCAAAAGCGATATTCTCCGCGAGCGTATCGCTGAACAGGAAAGTTTCCTGCGGCACATATCCGATTGAAGAACGTAGCTGCGCAAGCGGATAGTCGCGCAGTTCCACGCCATCAACAAACACGGTGCCGGGCGGCGCATCAATAAGACGCGGGATGAGGTTCATCAAAGTTGACTTGCCGCTGCCAGTTCTTCCGACGAAAGCTACATTTTGACCCGCTTCGATTGTGAGGTTGATGTTGCGCAAGATTGGCCCAGTCGCTGACTGGTAACTGAACGTCAAATCACGAAACTCGATCTGCCCGGCAACAGGAGGTTGTTCGCGAATTCCCGGCTTGTCAGCGATGGCCGGTTCAACTGTCATCACGGCGTTGATGCGCTTCAGGCTGGCCGTGCCGCGTTGATACAGATTGACAACATAGCCGAGCGCGATCAGCGGCCAGATCAAGCGTGTCAGATAGAGATTGAATTCCGTGAACTGGCCGACCGTGATTTCGCCGCGCACGGCAAGCGTGCCGCCGTACCAGATGATCAGGACGAAGCCGGTGCCGATGAGGAACTGCATCAGCGGGCGCATCACCGCCGAGATGCGAACCAGGTTTAAGTTGCGTTCGGCATACTGGCGGTTAAGGTCAGCAAAGGCCCTGATCTCCGCCGCTTCTTGGGCGTAGGCGCGCACGACGCGGACGCCGGCGAAGTTCTCTTGCGCGCGTGCGGAGATTTGCGCGAAGAAGTCTTGAATCTTTTCAAAGCGGACGTGAACCTGCTGGCCGAGGTATTTCACCGTCAGCGACACGAGCGGCATCGTCACAAATAGCAGCAGCGTTAAGCGCGGGCTGATCCGCAGCATGAGCGGAAGAATCAACACCACAACAAACACGGTTTGCAGCGTGTACATAATCATCGGGCCGGCGAGCTGACGCACCGCCGCGAGATCGTTGGTCGCGCGCGCCATCAGATCGCCGATCCGGTTGGTTTGAAAGAATGAAAGCG
>JACCTF010000277.1 GCA_013812565.1 Pyrinomonadaceae bacterium
CCCTTGGGCGTTATCGTCGGGTGGGCGCGGCTGATGCGGGAAGGGGCGCTCGATCCGCTAGAGAGCGAGCGCGTGCTTGCCGCCATCGAGCGCAACGCGCAAATGCTAAAGCAACTCGTCGAGGACCTCTTAGACGTGTCGCGCATCACGGCCGGCAAGTTCCGGGTTGACGCGCGCCCGATGGAACTCGTGCCCGTCATCGTAGACACGATCGAGATGGTTGCCACGGCGCTTGCGGCGAAGCGTATCAAACTTCATGCTTACTACGATCACGGCGCCGGCTTCGTGCACGGAGATCCCGAACGCTTGCAACAGGTCCTATGGAATCTGCTCTCGAACGCAATTAAGTTCACGCCTGAAGAAGGGCAAATCGAAGTCCGGCTGGAGCGCGCGCGAGCACACGCACGCATCATCGTTTACGACACGGGCGCAGGCATCCGCCGCGACCTTCTGCCCTACGTCTTCGACCGCTTCCGGCAAGCGGAAGAAGCCGCTAAAGCGAAGCACGGCGGGCTAGGTCTCGGGCTCGCGATCGTGCGCCACTTGGTCGAGGCGCACGGCGGCACGGTACACGCCGCAAGCGCAGGCGAAGGGTTGGGTTCAACCTTCACTATTGAGCTTCCGTTGCTCTCCGGCGGGGTGCCGCAGGATTATCAAGGCGAGGTAGCAGCAGCCGGAGACACGGAGAAGCTGTTGGCGTACACAGCAACCGCAACATAGAAAGAGCCTGTTTTCAGGTTATCCATAACGCTCTACGAAATTCGACCTGCCGGGTCACAACTGTAGTCGGAAGATCGTTATGAGCACCCACGACTCTCACGGAAGTTTCCTCGCCGACGTCTCGCACTACTTCGATCGAACCGCCGCGCCGACCGGGCACCCGAACGATCTGCTCGAACAAATTAAGATATGACGGAAGCGTAGGCGTGGGTTCAACAGTTATTAAGAATGGGCGTCGCTACCCTCTCGGTTACGCAGGTGGCGCAGCCGCGATCGTCCAACGAGCAATGCCTACTACTCGGAAGAGCGCCGTGAGGAGATCCTTCGTGCTTACGAGGAACGCAGCAGTTTGCGTGGGCTCTCTCGCACCTTCGGCGTCTCGCGAAACACCGTCACCTCGTGGATCAAAAAAGGTCGCGCAGTTGCCCGCATTGAGCGAGACGTTGATTGCGCCAGATCCTCTGAATGATCATTCAACCACGCTGGAGCTTGATAAACTCTGGTCATTTGTGCTGAAGAAGGTCCGCAGGAGATGGATCTGGATGGCACTATGTCGGCAGACGCGACAGGTCGTGGCCTATGCGGTAGGTGATCGCAGTAGAGCCACGTGTCACAAACTGTGGGAGGCAATCCCTGAAGCGTATCGAACAGCGCACTGCAGAGAGCGACTTCTGGAAAGCTTACCAGGCTGTGATCCCAGCAGAGCAACACACGGCGGTCGGTATCAGGAGTGGGCGGACGGCGCATGTGGAGCGGTGGAACAACACACTACGGCAACGGCTCGGACGCTTTGTTCGGAGTACTCTCTCGTTTTCCAAGTCATCGAAGATGCATGAAGCAAGTCTGCGATTGTTTCTACACAGCTATAATTATCACACGGCTCTCATGCTTAATTGAGCCACTACCAAACATTTGTAGCGTTGAAATCCGCAAGTAGTTTTCTACTCGTCGGAATGGTGTATCGCGGCGTTGTGAGCTAATGAATAATCAAACATTTATAAAAGACTTATTAGCTGGACTGACCGTCAGTTTCGCAGCCCTCTCGCTGGGTGCTGCTTTCGGAACGATGTCCGGCAGAGGAGCGTTTGCTGGGATGATAGGGGCAGCCGTCATACCTATCATCACTTCGCTTATCGGTGGAACAAGGCTGCAAGCCTCAGGACCGACAGCTCCTATGACCGCCGTTATTGCCGTAGTAGTTGCTAATGCTTATGAGTTGTTTCCGGATAAAGCGTTGGCAGAGCAATTCATCACCTTAATTTTGCTGATGCTTGGCGCGTTGATGGTTTTGAGCGGGCTACTGCGACTCGGCAAATTTATTCTATATGTTCCCAACGCCGTGGTATTGGGATTTATGAACGGAATTGCCGTTCTGATTTGGTATGACCAAATTGCCAAAATATTTGGCTTTGGCGGTAAAACTATCATGGAAGGATCATTAGCAATCAACGTGCTAATAGCCGTTGGTGTTGTCATCTTTATTTTTACGTTACCGCTGTTTATTCGCAAAATAGGTGTACCCGAGAAATACAGGTCTTTTTTCTCAGCAGTTTTGTTGTCTGTCATCGTAACAACACTCCTTTCTAATCTATTAAAACTGCCAATCGAAAAGGTGAAGTTAGGCAACAGCATCAATTCTATTTCTGAATTCGTAACTCTAATTGGCAACTACTTTCCAGATAGCAGAATATTAACCACTGAAAATCTCGTAAAGGCATTGCCTTTTGCCGTTCAGCTAATGATCTTAGGCTATCTAGACAGTTTGTTGACGGCATTAGTCATTGACAGAATGACAAAGGAAACCACTAACCAGAATAAAGAGCTTGTGGCACAAGGCATAGCTAATGGTGTTGTTGGAATAATGCAAGGAATTCCCGGCGCGCAAGCCACGATACGCTCTGTATTGCTGATTAAAGAAGACGCGCAAACCCGACTGGCGGGCGTTCTATTAGGGGTATTTGTCCTAATATTCCTTATTTTCTTTAGCGACTGGGTTGCGCTCATTCCGGCGGCGGTTTTTTCCGGCGTTTTGTTTAAGGCGGGCTGGGATGTTTCCGACCGCGAATTTACCCAAGCATACTTCAAGAGGGGCTGGGTAAGATCATTTAACCGAAATTTCCAGTTGTTTATTATTCTTTACACCACCGCTGTCACAGTATTAATTGACTTGAACATTGCCGTCATTTCGGCAACCATCATGTTCTATTTGGTCACAAAACTCAGTAAGTCTTATCAGTTAATTGATGTCGAGCACGAATTTGAAGACGAAATTGATTAACTCTACAAAGGTCAAACAAATGGATGTCATCAATAAACTTATCAACGGCAACCGTGAATGGGTAGAAGATCAACTCGAAATTGACAAAGACTATTTTCAACGCTTATCGCAAGGGCAAGAACCGGATTCATTATGGATCGGTTGTGCCGACAGCCGAGTTCCCGCCAGTGAGGTGACCCGAACCAAACCGGGAGAAATGTTTGAACATCGCAATATAGCCAATATGGTAGTTCATTCAGACATGAACCTACTGAGCGTGTTGGATTACGCCGTCAACGCTCTGCGAGTAAAGCACGTTATTGTTTGCGGTCACTATTTATGCGGCGGTATCAATGCGGCAATGGGCAATCGCCAAAATGGGTTGGTAGATAATTGGATACGCCACATCAAAGACGTTTATCGATTGTATGAAAATGAACTGGAAGCAATCGAAGATAAACAGCAACGATTTGACCGTTTTGTCGAAGTAAATGTGTACGAGCAGGTTTTTGATCTATCTAAAACATCTATCATCCAGAACGCTTGGGCAGAAAGAAATGAACCTAAAATACACGGATGGGTGTTTGACATAAGAACTGGTTTGATAAAAGACTTGAATATCACCTTTGATAATCAAACTCAATTACCTAGTATCTACAAGATTGACAGCGAAGTTGTTATGAAATAAAAAATACTGATTTCCTGTGGGGTCGCACCTTACTTGGGTTAGTAGGACGATTCGCACAATACCCGCCGGACCATTTTGCACTACTCCCTCCGGTGAGCGTGGTCGGTTAAGACCCTAGTGCCCTGTCCCTACCGAAAACTAAATCCTGCATGTGAGAGCTGCCTTCTTCAGCACCGTGTGGCTGGCCTCTTCTGTGAAGCCATCGCTTCGCCCCTCCTTGATCAGCCAGCCACACGCCTC
>JACCTF010000301.1 GCA_013812565.1 Pyrinomonadaceae bacterium
TGCCAACCCTGTCGCGCTTTCTGACATGTGTAATATGGAGACGGACTGAAGCGCTCGCATAACAACTTGAAATTTACGCAGAATAAAGGTTTTCAGGGATTTCGCTAAACAGCGAAGGGAAGCGAGCAATGCAAAGCTTTCAGTAAGGCTCCGCTCTTTAATTGTCTACGATAAAGCCCTACATCAATCTGCGTTAGCAGATGATCCACTGAAACATACAGCAACGCGCAGATGTATGACAAAATTAGCCTACCTTTTACTGAAGATAAGTAACAAAGATAATGATCGCGATTTGATTCGGGTCGAATCATGTTACTAATTTTATGTCCCAAGGTAATTTCAAAACAAGCTGTTCGGGGAATTGTTTCACGGGTGTTCCATATCTAATAACTGAGTTACTACATAGTATTAAAAAGTGTTGTTAGAAGCCACGTGCGGCAATTCCGATAATAAAACTTTTGGGCAATACTGTTTTTAAGCTATCTGTCTACTTACTAACTCGACTGTTGTGATTTGGATTTGCTGTTCGCAAATGATAGCTTCCAACTGGTTTACTGACATCCACCTCTGACTCGGCGGAGCGCACCCGATGCAAGTACCGATTGTGGCTCCATCTCCTCTTGTGGCAACGCATGCTGAAGCGTTCCGCGACCTGTTTGAGAACCAGTGCCAATATCGCCATTTCCAAAATTACCTGACCGGACTGATGGTGCTCGACAACAAAAGCTTGACCAACATCAGCCGCTGTCTGATGGAGAGTGCTGACAAGACCAATCTGTCGCGCTTCTTCAGTGAGGCCCCGTGGTTTGAAGCGGCCGTCAACGAGCGGCGCATCGAGTATCTGCTCGCGCAGACGGCCCCGCACCGTCGCCCCGCAACCGCTTCGGCGCTGATTCTGGACGACACCTTGTGTGAGCATGTCGGGAGTTTGTTCGAGTATGTCGATCGGCATTATGACCATTGTGACAACCGCTACCCACTGGCCCACAACTTGGTGACGAGCCACTTCATCAGCGGTGCCGTGCGATTTCCCATCGACGTCCGGCTCTACCGCCGGTATGAGGAAAAGACGCACTGGGAAGAGTTTGTCCATAAACATTTCGCTGACCGCCCGATCCCGACCCGCAAAAAAGAGCGCCAGCAGTTTCATAAAGAAGCCCTTCCGCGGCTGCTCCACGACCCGGAATTCCGTGCGCTCCATGACAGTTTTCAGACCAAGATTGTGTTGGGCAGCGAGTTGATTGAGCAAGCGGTCGCGCGCGGACTGCCCTTCAAAGTCGTGTTGATGGATAGTTGGTATCTGGCCGAGGACTTGGTCGGGGTGCTCAACAAACATGAACTGGATTGGGTCAGCCTGCTCAAGAAGAATCGCAAGTTGGAGGTGGCGAGTTTCACCTTGCGCGACGTCCACGGGCGGAAGGTGGTGGTGGCTGGGCCGCACATCAAAGTTGAAGAGTTGGTGCCGCTGATTCCGCACAGCGCCTACCAGAAGATCACCATTGCTGACACGCCGTATTGGTATTTCGCGTTGAACGTGGCGGTGCCTGGTTTGGGAAGAGTGCGATTGGTAATCAGTTTTGACAATGCGGAAGTGACGGGCACGTCGGCCGTGTTGATCTCGAACCGGACGGACTGGTCGGCCAAGAAAATCATGATGACTTATCTTCAGCGCTGGCCGATCGAGACGTTTTATCAGGATAGCAAGGGACATCTGGGACTCAACGAGTACCGCATGCGAAGCGCCGAAGCCGTACAAAAACATTGGTGTCTGGTCTTCGTGGCCTATTCGTTGTTGCATCTGGACTGCCTCCCGGCGTCACGGATGAGAACAAAGTTGCTGACACACCCGAGCAAAACCATTGGGGAAGCGTGTCGCGAGCAAGGACAAGCGGTGATCGAATCGTTGATTGTGTTTGCCCATAATCTGTTGCAACAGGGGGAATCCGCTGCCGAGGTATTCACCAATCTGTTCACCAAACAACGCCGGCTGGTGCTGACAACATTAAAACTCTAGCCCAACTACCTAAAACACAACTATCGAGATTAGTATATGCCTTGTATAGGCCGCCGCCAAATAAACGTTAAATCTCTTATTGTTACTACCGCGATAATTACAATCTTTGTGATTAATTGGCCTACTCCGCTTATTGACTCAAAGAGCCTACCATTGTCGTCAACCCTCGCTCCTCAAACAAGCTCTGCAACCTGTGTAGATGGCTCTGGCGGACAAATTTTCGCGTCGACTTCGGATGTATTGATAGAGCTCAAGCCTAACGAGTCGGAGTATACCA
>JACCTF010000100.1 GCA_013812565.1 Pyrinomonadaceae bacterium
GGTTGGAGGTCTTCACGGTCGAAGGACAAAGAGAAGGGTTTCTGACGCTTATTACGTTTATGAATGGGTATAGTGGATTTTACCCTTAGTGACAAAAGAGGGTTAGACCAGGCGGGTTCTCCGCTCCCGAAACAATCAGTCAGAAAGCGCCGCGCGTAACGGACGTAGTTGCTTCTGGTCTTGGGTGCGGTGCCCGCCACGTGGTGGAGGTGATGATCGAATTCTTCTAACCACCTCTCGACGCCGATCAACGGTTGAGGTTCAACTTCAGGTTGTAAAACTCCGAGCTGTCTGAGCAGTTCAAGTAGTTGGCGTACGCCCAGTGCCTGACGCGGCAGTCTGCCCCGGGGGTACGAGGTAGAGGAGTGCCGGCCCACGCTCTCCAAGTAATGATCAACGTGTGCAGTAGTGACTTCAGCCAGGGATATCTTTTGTTCCACCAGCCAGCAGCCAAACTGTTCAGCGGCATGGAGGTGTCGGCGAACAGTGTCACGAGCATATCCATGATGAGCTAGTAGTGTGGCGAGCTCGACCAGGTAGGGACCCAGTGGTCCACGCTCCATGCGAGTTCGCACCTTGGTTTGCGTAAAGAACGTATCGAGCATGATCTTCTCCTTTCCGGCTGGTTGCCGTAGAGGAGAAGGGTCTCAAGAAAATGCGGAGTGCTTCAACCGGGAAAAGCTGTGTTTATGCGGTCATGAAGGTGGGAAATCTCAGTTACTCCGGATTATATTGTACTCCGGATTTGGGACAGAAAATAACCTTGATTGCTAGTTGGCGTTCATAAGCTGAGAGCCTGAAAATAGGGTTGAATCAAAACCAACTTTCAGGAGCAACCAATGAACGCCGAATGGATTATAACGGTCTTTGTCATCTTGGATGAATTGCTGACAAAGGGTGGTCATCAAGACCACCAACTTGCGCAAGTTGGCGATGCGGAAGTCTTGACCGTGGCGGTTGTCGCCGCCAAGTATTTTCATAATCATCATGAACGCGCGCTGTTGATGCTGAGAGAGTGCCACTATCTGTCGGGCACCTTGAGCGTTTCGCGCTTCAACCGCCGCCTTCATGCGTGTCGTGAGTGGTTGGAGGTCGGTACCGAAGTGTTGTGCGAAGTGGCGGTGTGCGGCGAAGTTTTCATCATTGACAGCATCCCCGGTCCCGTCTGTAAAAGAGTGCGGGCGCGGCGCTGTCGCAAGGTGCGAGGCTTGAATTATTGCGATTATTGCGCCGCAAAGAAAGAAAAGTTCTTCGGATGGCGACTTCATCTGATCTGCAACGAAGCAGGTGCTCCGGTCAGCTACGAGTTGATCGCCGCCCGCTTTCATGACCTGACACCCGTGCATGACTTGGCTTTCGTTTTGCCGCCCGCCGCCAAACTGTTTGGCGACAAAGGCCACATTAGCGAAGAGGACGCGCAAACCATCGAAGTTGAGACGGGAGTGAGAGTGATCGCGGCCCAGCGTAAGAACATGGAACCGCTTGAGTGGATTGATGAGTATGAGGTGAAGCAATATCGCAAAGGTATTGAGACCCGCAACTCGCAAGTTGAGAAGATGGGGATCGAACGCTTGTATGCGCGCACCAACACGGGCTTTGAAATTAAGGTTCATGCTTCGGTGTTTGCTTTGTCCGTTACCATTCTCAACTAGCAATCAAGGTACACTTTTCTTCAAAACAAAGCATATAAGCACTCTGCGCTACGAACTGCGTTCTCTGGGTGATCAAATTGTCGCTTCTGCGAATATGATTCGCGCACTTAACCCCAAGGCTTTGCACGCCGCAATTTTTCACCGATCACTATTAAGCTTAATTGTGGCGTAAATATCCGGCTTAGACTCAGCCTCTACATGAACTTCGTAATTCATTGAAAGAGACTCTAAGTCCTCTTTATCTGTAATTATTCTTTTTATTTGATGATCTTTCGTAAAGCTTGCTACATCTTCCATGTTGCGGGCCAGTAAGATCGGCCGGTTGCTATAAAAAAGGGCGGCCGGATGGCTATAACTAGCAGGCGGCTCGGATTTAAGGAAAACGATGAGAGGTTCTCGGTCGCCTGGGTTTGTGCTACCTGCGATGCGGGCCAGCCTCGCAACCGGTTCCTCTCCTCTACGGTAAATCGGCCGGAGCGTATTCAGGCCAACGACTACCAAGAAAGCACACATAACAACTGCCGCCGGTTGGTATGCAAGCTTCTTTGTTGCTAGGCAAAGGATAACAACTAACAATCCTAGACAGCCAAAAGCTAAAACTATTTTAACAGGGGCGATCAAAGCGACCGCACACGCTGCTACTACCAACCCGCTAAATTCTATGGACTTGGAGGATTTAATAGCATGTACGAGCATAGCTGCCACGAGGATCGCTAGTGCGGGACAAAGCGGCAGAATATACCAATCCAACTTAGTTTGAACCGATGTATAAAGTGCAAAGACCAGCACGGTTACGAGCAAAAGAAGGCGCGACCGTGCTCGACCTTTGATATTCTCGTTGATGCTCGACGCGAGTACAAATGGCACCAGATAAAACCAAGGCGAAAACTCGTTTTGCAACTTCACGATATAATAAAAGCGCCCTCCAGTATGCCCCTCTAGCGCCCTCGTTGCGCGAGCGATCACATGAAAGCCGAGGTACTCACTGAGAAACCTTTGCCCGTGTTGCATGTACATGATGATGTGCCAGGGCGCGACGATCGCAAAAGCCAGTAGAAGACCTTGCCAGAAATGTCTTGAGCGAAGCGCGGCGGCTAATCTTCTATCGAGCAGTAGCGCTAAACCAATCGCCGCCGGCGCGATCACCCCTGCAGTGCCCTTAGCCATCACCGCAAGAGCGCACGAACTAAAAATTATGTACCACCATCTTTGGCTACCCTGCCCAAGGCGTAAGTACGCATAAACAGCCAGCAGGGTAAAGAGGGTCAACATAATGTCGATGGTGCCGAAACGAGCATACTCGACAAAATAAACGCTCGTCAGTAAGACTACAGCAGCAGAGAACCCCACACCGGTGTCATAAACGAACTTGCCAACTAAATATGTGGTAACGATCACTCCGATCCCAGAAAACGCCGATGCCGCCCGTGACCAAAACTCGCTTATTCCAAACAAGCTGAAGAAGATCGCGGTTAGCCACATGAGCAACGGTGGCTTGTGAAACCAGGGCTTATACTGCCAGTGAGGTGTCAGCCAATTCCCGCTCTGCACCATCTCTTTGGAAACTTGCGCATAGATGGCTTCGTCCCAACTTAACAAGCTACTTTTACCTAGCTGCCACAAGAGGGCAAGCGCGGTTAGCGAGCATAATAAGAATACCGGCCAGTAGCGTAAGAGACTAAAGGTGAGTTGTCTTAGCCCACTAGCCTTAACAGGCGCAATGCTTCTTGTTGCGTTCATAATACCAGTTTACAAAGACAATACCGCATTACGCGATAATTCCCCTTGTTGGTACTCTCTCACGTCAGCCGTGGTCCACACGGCAATGACCGAGCGCGCTGGTTTTCACACGCCGGAGCTTGAGCCACAGTTTAGGGCGATGCACCCGATGGAGCGGTTCGGGGTGCCCGATGAGGTAGCTGGTGCGGTGGTGTGGCTGTGCTCGGATGCCGCCTCTTTCATCACGGGCCACACCTTAGCGATAGACGGCGGTTTTCTCGCGCGATAGAACTTAAAAGCTGAAGCAGAGTTGAGCAGCGCCCTCTACCTTCAATGCTTCCCTGGCTTCAATCCATACAGGGGCATCATCCGGTAGATAGTAGATTAGGACTTACGCAAAAAAGGTAAAAGTCCTGATAATTAGCGCATGGTTATCAGCACCCAACCAACGCGCTTAGATTATTGTCAGTATCTGG
>JACCTF010000341.1 GCA_013812565.1 Pyrinomonadaceae bacterium
AATGTCATCTCCATCAGAAAAGCGAAGTGGTTACGGTTGATGAACTGACCGTAGCCCGTATCCGGGTGGGGGTACGACAAGGATACCGGCCCCACGCTAGGTATATGAAAGGTAATTCCTAAATCAACCGGCCGGGTCACTTGCCGCACGATGCCGAACAAGGCGCTCGCCACACCGATTCCAACAACAAGGTAAATGAGGGCGCGTAGCCGCTGCCGGTTCGACGTGTAGCGTAGCAGAAGCCCCCCGGCCATGACGACGGCAAGCAGCCTGAAGACGAAGAGCCGCGTTTCATACGGGTCGGCGCTTATAGTCCACCGCAACCCGTCTTTGATCGCCAATGCTTCGGTGACATTTGCGCCCGACAAAGGAAGGGTTTGAACGAAGGCGAAAACGGTGAGGGAGAGAAGCGGCACGAGCAAGCGGTGCTCGCGTACGAGCCATGACCCACTGAGCAAACCCTCGACGGTCCACAGCAGCATCAGCGCGAAGACGGCGTACTCGACAACCGCCTCCCACCAGGGCTCGTCCGTCGTCCCACACAAGATCGCGGTTAGTGAAATGACGGCAAGCAGAAAACTAAAGATCGTTCTGTCAAGGAAACGCGCGGCGCGTTCGCGCACAGACTTGCCCTTATCACTTTCTTCGACCTGCCCCTTTTGTGCTGAAGCAGCGTTGGTTCGGTACAGCTTACGTTACCCCTCAAGGCGGGACCCAAGTGCCGCCGGCAGTTTGACAAGGTGCCCCTCGGTGTCAGTAGTAGCCGCGCGAGTAGTAGTACTCGTGGGTTGAATCCTCTTTGACGCCATTTAAGACAACGCCGAAGATCTTTGCGCCGACATCCTGCAACACCTTGCGTGAGTGCCGCACGATCTCGCGGGAAGTGCTGCCGCTGTTTACAACGAGCAGCACGCCGTCGACTAACAGCGAAACGAGCACGCTGTCGGTGAAGTAAGCGACCGGCGGAGAATCGATGATAATGTGTGTGTAAGCGGATTCGACGGATTTGATCAAGCGGTGCATCGGCTCCGAGCCGAGGAGTTCCGCCGGGTTGGGCGGCGGCGGTCCCGAGGTGAGCACGTAGAGATTGCTCTCACCGGTCTGCTCGATCATCGAGAACGCTTCAGCATCGCTCATGCCGCTCGACAGGTACGTGCTCAGGCCCCGATCATTCTCCAGATTAAAGATCGAATGTAGCGACGGGCGGCGCATGTCGGCATCTATCACCAGCACGCTCGCCCCGGTCTGCGCCAGGACCATCGCCATGTTAACGACGGTCGTGGTTTTACCTTCGCTCGGTTGGCTTGACGTCACGAGAAGCGTCTTCGGCGCGCGCCCCGCCACCGACATTAACACCGAGGTGCGCAGGTGCCGGTAAGCTTCGGCCACCGGAGAGCGCACGTCATCATTAACCAGGAGCGGGCGGCCATGGCCGTTCCCATTGCCGTTTCGCCGCTGCAGCGCACCCACGCCGGGCAGCAGATGCCTTCGCGTCGAGCTTCCGATCAGCGGGATGGCGCCGAGCGCCGGGAGGTGCAACTTCCTTTCCACCTCATCAATCGAGTGGATGCTATGATCAAGGAAACTCAGAAAGATCGCGAAACCGATGCCGGCGCCGAGCGAGAGCACGAACGCTAAGGCGACGTTTTGCATACGCTTCGGGCCGATGGGCTGACCGGGCACTTGCGCATAATCAAGAACAGAGATGTTGTTCGGCATTTGGCCGATCCCGGCCAGTTTGGCCTCGTTCTCCCCCATGCGCAGGTACAAGTCTTTAAGCAAACCCTCGTTTGTACCGATCTCCTGCTCGATGATGTGGTAATTGATGGCCGCCTCGTTCTGCACGATCGTCTCTCTACGCTGCTGCTCATACGACGCACGGAGCTTCTGCTCGCGCTCTTTGGCTTGACGGTAGCGCTTCGTCAGGTTGGTCGTAAGCGTGGTCCCCGCCCGCTCGCGTATTATCTTAATTTGTTTGTCGAGTTCCGCGATCTGCCCGTCAAGTTCTTTGACCGGCGGCCACTCCTCGGTGTTCTCGACCAGCAGTTCGGCACGCTTCTGCAGTAAATCATTTCTCCTGCCTTCTAGCCCCGCGCTCGCGCCCAAAGCCGTCACCTCAACGACTTCGGGCGCGAGACTTGCTTCCTTCTCGGCTTCGGCTAGCTTGAGATCGTTCTCCGCCGTGAGCAGTTCATTGTTGAGGCCGACCAGTCGGGCCAGGACGGTGTCCTGGCCGGGTTCAAGCGCGATAAATTGATGACGCTTGCCATAGTCGATCAGCCGCTGTTTGTCCGCGCGAATCTGCGCCTGCAGTTCGGCGATGCGCCTTTGAATAAACTCGCCCGTGGTGGCGCCCGACTCTCTCCTTCTCTCCTGATTTAATCGGGCGAAGATTTTAACGATGGTGTTAACGATTCTCGTGGCGACCTGCGGATCGCGGTGTTGGAGGGCAACCTCGATGAGTCGCGTCTCTCCGCTCCGCCCTTTGACCGCCCGTACGTCGAGCCCCCCGCGGAGCATCCCCACGTAGGGCGCGAGTCGCCTGACT
>JACCTF010001013.1 GCA_013812565.1 Pyrinomonadaceae bacterium
CGGCCCGGCGATCTGCACATCCATTTTTTCGGAGCCGCGGCTTTTAGTTTCGGAGCGGGACTCGCTTTAAGCGACGGCGATGTGATGCAAGTCAGTTTCGCCGGCTTCGGTCGCCCGTTGCGCAATCGGCTGCGCATTGATAAAACTCCGCACGATTTGATCCGAGTTAATCCACTGTAATTAGCTGCTAAGCGCTCCAAAACCACAACCACATTTGTTTAGTCGTGGTCAATTTCCGGCATAAATTTTGTGGCAGTGGTAAAAATGTAATGCTACACATCAGAGGAAAGCCAAGAAATGCTGAGTTTCTCAAACCCTCAGCATTACTTTTTTATCACTACCCCTCGGTTGTTGACTACGACTTGCCCGGCGATGGTTTGCTTACTACTTCGCCTGATTTAATAAACTTCCGTCGCTCTCTGAGATTGAAAACTATCTCAATCTTTTTCTCGAACGGAAGCGCCGCCAGAACACGCCGATGATCTTCCTTCTTCTTGATAACCTTGTTGATGTCCGAATGTTTTTTCATACTTTGAATCTATATTCGTTCTCTTTCCACTTCTTCGCTAACCCGTGCCGCTTCAATACAGCATTCAACGAACGCATGTTCACTGCTCCTGCCTCTAAGAACATGTTGATCCGCAAGTAGTCTTTGGTTCGGCCAGTATCAAGATTGCCGCAGCGTTCCAGTTGTGCGGCGGCCTCGCGGCTCAGATTAACGTGCAAGGTTGAAGATGTCATCGGCGTGTCACATCAACGGCGGCGCTCATCGCCGGAAGTCTCAGTTCTTACAGGAGCGCCAGTGTCGATTGGTTTGAATACCACTTTGTCATACATATCGCGCAAGGACAAATTGCATTCGATGGCAGGTAAGCTCACGGTCGCTTCGAGCGTGTGATAATCGGTTAAGAGCCAGCCACCGTTCGATTGTCTGGCATAGTGTTCGAGCTTGGGTTCGTCTTGTGCAATGAGCAGATATTCACGCAATGACTCGATGCTACGGTAGTTCTCAGACTTCTTGCCGCGATCATACTTTTCGGTCGAGTCGGAGAGCACTTCGATGATTAAGGTCGGATTGAGCAGCGTATCAAGCTCGGCATCCTCGAATTTCGGCTCATTGCAGACCACAACAATATCAGGATACGTATAGAGTCCGGTTGCGGGGATGAGCACGCGCATATCCTTGGCGTAAATCTCGCACGGCTTCTGCCTCAGTTGTGGTTGAAGCGCTCCTGTGAGATTGGTGCCGATGAGATTGTATTCGCGGCTCGCGCCGGTTATGAGGAACATTTCGCCGATGTAGTATTCGCTCTTGGTTTCGGCTTGTCGTTCGATGGCTAAATATTCCTGCGGAGTGAGGCGCACTCTAGGTTTGCTTGACATGATATTTCCTCCAAAATCAACTTGATGTTGTCGCGAACAAAGCACGATCTAACAACTCACGCTTTACCATCAGGGACAAGCTCACGGAAAAGTTACTTCCCTGAAGGAGCAGGCTTTGCCTGGCGTCCACTGAGACGTTTGTAGATGTCCATCTCCTGCGCTGCCAGAGCCTTCTGTCCGGTGCGTTGGTAGATTAATCCTAAACGGTAGTGCGCCCTCGCTAGATCGGGCTGAAGATCAATAGCCATCCTCAATTCACTGATTGCTTCGGAAAACTTTTGCTGATCGGAATGAAGCACCCCAAGCTCTAAGTGAGCCGGTGAAAGCCTGGGATCAAGCATAACCGCTGTTTTCAAAAGCGTCTCAATCTGGTTGAGATCAACAGGACGAGCATGGTTGTGCCGCCCCTGTCCCAGACTCATCGCGTAGGAGTAATGCGCAAGTGCGTTCTTCGGATGTAGCTCGACAAACTGCCGCATGCGTTTAGTAATCTCATCGGCTAGTTCGGCAGATACGTTGTACATCTCGCCAAGGAAAAGGAATGGGCGGGGATCAGACGGTTCCAGATCGGCAGCCTCACAAAGTGTTTTGATGGCATCTTCGTATCGCCCGCGCGAGTAATGAGCGACACCCAATCCTACCCGCAGCGTTGATGAACGTTGGTATCGTCCTACGGCGTAGTTGAATACCTTGACCGCCTCCTCATAGGCTGTAAGTTTGATGAGGATATTACCTAAATCTAAAAGATTTTGTTCGCTCGTTTCCATCTGCGCAGCGTGCTGGTACTCCTCGGCCGCAGGAACAAGATTGCCCGCCTTCTCTTCGACTTCGCCCAGCAAATTGTGTAACTCGGCAATATCTTTCCGCTTGAGCATGCTTTGAATTTGTTGGCGGGCTCCGGACAAATTGCCAATTTGTAGATAAGCAAGTGCCAGGTCATAGCTGTTGACATAGTGGAAGGGATTGGTCTGCTGCGCTCTTTCCAGAAAAGGTATTGCTGCCGCCAGCTTCTGTTGCTGAATGTAGAACTCGCCGAGACGGTGATTAGTTTCAAAGCTACCGGGCATCCGCTCATGTGCCTCTTTGAGTTTGCGTTCTATCAGAGGCGCTTGCTCATCATTAGCAGGCGTCGGGCGAGCAGGAGTTTGCCTTTGAGCGGTGCTGTTCTCAATATTGACCTGATTAGTAGTTTGCAGTGCAGAGTTGTTAGCCAAAGCCTGCGTTGATAATCCCAAAGGCGCGATGACAATGCAGAAGATTAATAGGCTGCGCGGCGGGCTAAGTGTCTTCGCGTAGTTACAGCCGTGTGTGAGTAATGCGCGGAGAACGGGCAAAGCATCAACCGCTATAAGCAGTGCTTTTTCTCTTTGCCTGTTCCTCATCAGTGCCTCCAGAACTCAGATCGCGTGTGGCGTCATGAAGAGCAGATGTAACAAAGAGGGCGGCCGTCGTTATGGTGGTGGTGACCGCCCTTTTGTTTGAGTAGATACAACTTAAAAATAGAGTTTCAGAGCGAGCTGCATTTGCCGCGGGTTGTTTCGTTGAGAATCAAGTCTACCAAAGGTCGCTGACTGGAAGTTGTTATTCGGGAAATTAAAGCTTACCGAATTAGTGAGGTTGAACGCCTCACCACGGAACTCCAGCCGGAATCTTTCAGTGATCGAGAAAGTTTTGAAGAGTGAGAAATCCAGTTGCCGTTGCGGTGGCCCGGTGACCGGGGTGCGGTCACCACCAAGCGGCGAAAGATCCGTTTGACCGATGGTCGTTACCCTTGAAGGATTAGTGAAAGCTGCCGCGTTGTAAAAGGTCCTGAACCCGGCTGAATCCCTTGTGTCAGTGTACGGGCTCGCACCGGACACACGCACCGCATGGCAACCGGCACCCTCAGATGTTGCGATGGTGCAGCCAACTCCCTGCGGCTGGCCGGAGTAGTAGGAGAAGACCCAATTGGTGCTCCAGCCGCCGAGAATTGCATCGGTAAAGCCATTAGAGTCTTTAAGAAATGTCCGGCCTCTGCCGAACGGCAGATCATAGGTTCCGCTATAGACGAAGGCATGCTTCACGTGGAAGGGTGCTAAGGCCATTTCCCTCCTGATGTTGTAGATTCCCGGAGCACGAAAGCCGCCGACTGCTCCGCCGCTCAGAAGATCACCCGCATTGGTCAGCGTCTTGCTAAAGGTGTAGGAGGCAAGGAAGTCCAACCCTCGGCTGAAACGGTGGATGTACTTTGATTGCAGCGAATGGTAGCTGCTGTTACCGGTAGTTGCGGCATATGAAGAACCGCGCGCAAAGATCGGAAAGCGAACATAGTTCTGTGGATTCAGTCCCTGCCCCGGCGGCAGGAGCGTTGTCAGGTGGTTTGTTCCGACGAATGTCTCAATGTGGCGACCCATCGAGCCAACATAACCGACTTCCAAGGAATTCTTCGAATTCAGTTCGTACTGCGAGATCAGGTGGAAGCCTTGCGTATAGGGAGTCTTGTATTCAAATTCGATACCGCGCAGGTTGAGGCCGGTGGCGTTCACCCTGGTTGGATCAAGCGGGATTCCTTGCAATCCACGCTCAAGCGTCCCCTGCGACCCGTCGGCATAGATCAGCGGCGAGACATCGTTGGGGGCGCGGAAGGTGAAGTCGAATTGGAACGGGTAGTTGTAACCGAGATTCGGGAACCCGCCACGGTTTTCAAAAGCGCCATAGAAGATGCCGTACCCACCACGCACGACCAACGAATCCGTCAGCTTGTACGCGAATCCGATACGCGGCGCGAAGTTCTTCTTCTGCGCCAGGCCATTACCGGAGCCAAACTCGTCTGTGTAGATCAGCTCGATATTGCTCTGCGCCAAAGCGTTAATGAAGCTCTGCGAAAGGTTGGGATCTCCCTTGCGTGCGGCGGGAATAATGTAGCGGGGATTGATGGGATCGGGAATAAAATTGGCTTGAGCGTTGTCGGCTTCCTTAGTCAGGCTAAAGTACTCCCACCGCAGACCCAGGTTCAGCGTCAGTTTGGAGTTAACCTTCCAGTCGTCCTGGAAGTAAGCGCCGTAATACTGTCGGTTATTATCCACCCCACCGAAGGGCGAAGCTTGGACTTCGTTCAAGCCCCCCACGTTATTGACTCCTCCGGGCACGGTGGCCGTAGTCGGGTTCAGCAGGAACTGCGCGCGCCCTGTGTTGCCGTCGCTAAGTCCCGGTGCTGAGGTAAAGCTCCCGTTCCAACTGAAGTTGCCTCTGGCAAACGGCGGAGCGAGCCAGGGGAAATCAGTGTGCTGGACGACAACCCCCACCCTTGAAGGTATGTGACTTGTAGATCCTCGTCAGATTGTCAGTGAACTGAGTCGTGTTGCTAAACCTGTCGCTGACCAGCCATGTCACAGCTCCCAGTCGGCTGAGACCACCGATGTTAATCGGTGGCAGACCACCGTTGCCACTCTCCTGCGGAATTCCCTGGATGCCGAATTGAGATGGGATGTTGCTGGTATCATCACCGGAAGGCGGATTGCGGGTGGTATGTTCACGGCTGATCCCAAAACGAGCTTCGTTGATTAGTGAATCTGCGAAAGTGTGTGTGTGGCTGACCGACAGGCCCTGAATACGCACCGTTTCAAAACCGTCGCCAAAGCCGCCGCCATCAGCGACTCCCTCGAACGGCCCGGGCCTGAAAATGTCAAAGTTAGCGAAGCTGTATCGCCCGAAGATACGATCCCGGTCACTGAAATCGTGATCAATTCGTACGTCGAACTGGTTTCGATCATCTCTCAGACTCCGGTTAGCGACGTAATTGTTGCCGGCGGTTCCAAGTTGGATGGAGTTTTCCGCCGGATAGAGATTAAACAGCTTGATAGCATTCGGATTCAACCGATTGGCCGGAATCCGATTGCCGGGAAACGGATCGCGGACGAAACCGGTTCCCGTGGCCGCGAGCCCGGTGACCGGATCAACCTGGCTTTGGGTCACGCGGCGAGTGGTTGCAGGATCGAAGATGGTTCCCTGCAGGATTTGCCGTCCGAGCAGGTCGGTCCCGCGAACGCGGTTGCCTAAACGCATGATCAAATCTGAGAAGTCGGTGTAGCCGCTCGTTCGTTCTAATGCGGTGGGGACCGTCGCGACAATTAATCTGTTCTGGCGCAGACGCAATCCTTCGTAGTCCGTAAAGAAGAACGTCTTGTTCTTCCAGATTGGCCCGCCGATCACGCCGCCAAACTGATTCTGGCGGAGTGGAGTTTTCTTGATGCCCCGCAAGTTATTGTTGAACCCATTGGCATCGAAGATGTCGTTGCGGATAAAGTCCCAGGCTGAACCGTGGAACTCGTTTGTTCCCGACTTTGTTGTCGCCTGCAACACAGCGCCGCCGGCGCGGCCGAATTCAGCGCTGAATCCGTTGGTCTGGACTTTTACTTCGCCGATCGCGTCAACTGGAGGGCGCACAACGTCAGATCGGCCGTTGAGGAAGTCAACGCTGGCGGTATTATTGTCAACACCGTCAAGTATGTAATTATTTTGCGCCGGACGAGTTCCGTTAGCAGCGAACTGATTAGAAGCGCGCGCGCCGGGTTGCGGAATGCTCACGCCAACGCTCAGTCGAGCTAGATTAGTCCAGTCGCGGCCATTGAGCGGCAAGTTGTTGATGGTGTTTTGGCCGATCGCCTGTCCAACCGAACTTTCCTGAGTCTGAAGCAGCGGGGCTTCAGCCGTGACTTCCACGCTTTGGTTAATATCACCAATTTCCAGAGCGAAGTTGATCTCAGGCTGCTGTTGGATGTTGAGTTGAATGCCCGAGCGAATCGCCTTCTTGAAACCGGCAGCCTCTACGGTCACCTGATAAGTGCCGGTTTTAATGGCTGTGAAAGTGTAGCGGCCATTCTCATCAGTTTCTGCGGAATAGGAGACAGAGGTTTCGGTGTTGACGAGAGTGACTTTCGCCTGCGGGACGGCGGCTCCGTTTGCGTCTCTCACTGTACCAAGGATCGTACCAGTATCAACCTGAGCTTGAACCGATGTTACCAATAGGACTGTTGCAAGCGCAGTAGCGAAGCTTACTGCGGTAAGCTTTTGCAAAGTGGTGCTCATAGCTCCTCCATTCAGAATTAAAGATTTGTTGACCAGAATCGGCCTCGCATCCGATTTCAGAAAGAAGTATCAAACTCCGGCAGTAACACTGGTCCGCTGCTGTACTCATGCTACTGAGTACACGGGAAAGCTCCACAGCACGTGTTGGGTATCTGGTGCATCCTCGGCATCATCGGGGTAGCCATACTTCCAAACTTTCACTTCCTACAGCATCCGATTCTTCTATCTTCTCCTCTCGATTGCATCACATCTCAAAACAGAAATCTCAGCGCGAACTGGACCTCCCTCTCTCCAAATGCCGACGTGATCTGGCCGAACTGCCCGCTGTTGACGTTACCCTGCGGGTTGTTCCAGTGCGGCGTGTTCGTCAGGTTATATAGCTCCGTCCGGAATTCAACTTCGTACCGCTCCTTGAACTTAAAGTTTCTAAAAACGGAGAAGTCATAGTTTGTAAAACCAGGGCCGCGCACAACGTTGCGCCCCGCATTCCCGAAACTGTTCGGCGCAGGTGCCCGGAATGCCGAAGTATCGAACCAGAACTGTCCCGGCCCGGTGTTCCCGATGTATTGAACCGGGCCGATGACGTTTGCATAGTTGCCGTTGCCGGGACAGTTACATGGCCCCGCGTCCGCCACAACATTGACCGGCGCGCCGCTCACCGCCCGCAAGATGCCATTGACCTGCCACCCTCCAAGAATATAGCTGGCCGGCCCTGTCTTCAGGTAACGCTTGCCTTGACCGAAGGGCAACTCCCACACATGGCTCGACACGAACATGTGGGTGCGGTCAAAGTT
>JACCTF010000381.1 GCA_013812565.1 Pyrinomonadaceae bacterium
GCCGGTCAGCACCGCCGTTTCGTCGGCAGCCGTATACTGCGCCCAGTCGCCCGTCGCGCGTCTTCCGGGCTGTTGAATCACGACACTTCGTTCGACGATTGTTCGCTCGACTTCGTTTGTGTCCTTCGTTAAATACACGTTTGCGAGTTCGCCTGTGATCAGATCGGTTCCTTGTTTGATGTCAACGTTCTGTTCATAGCGAAGCAAACGATCCGCATCCGAATACATCATGCGCTTAGCAGTAGCAAAAACAGGAACCACCTGGCGGTCCCCTTGCGCATCGCGGCGCTTCGCTTGGTAGAGCGCGCTTTCCACGTCGCCTTCCGCCTCCATGCGCTTGGCATCGCGGCGCAGCGTAATCGTATTGGCTCGGACGAAATTATCGTCCTGCCAAGCGCGCGCATCGTTGCGATAAATGGCGATGCCGGTTTCATGTTGAAACTCAGCTTGACCGGCGACAATGAAAACCGGACTTTTGACGCGCTGGAAAGGCGTCGCTCCGCCGGTCTGTTCCTGGCTGTAGTAGGTAGTTGCGGTTTGCCCGCGCGCGTAGGAGATGCGGCGACGCGTATCGGAATCTATTTCCTGAGCCTTGATGCGGGCACGCGAGTCCCATGCAACTGGACTGCCGCCGCGTAGACGCACCACTCCTTCGCTCGCTATATAAGAAGCATTGGCGGCCTGTCCGTGTCGATCTCCTTCGTCAAACCGCGCATCGCCCTCGGCGTCGATGCGGTCAATATCCTGCGTCTCACGCACAAACAGAGTGGTCATCTTTTGCGCGGCAAGCGTGCGCGTGCCGCGTGTCTCAGTTGGTTGCACCGGGGTGATGATGGCTTCTGCGCCGCCGGTTGCCGTGAAGCTTCTGGCGTGGTTGCCGCTTTCATAAAAATCGCAATCAAACCGCGGAGCGTGAAGCGTCTTGCGGTCAGCGGCAATGGTTTGTTGCGCAGGTTCAACGATTGCCTCGGCATGACCGATGGCCTCTGCGCGTTCGAGGTCTCTTCCGGTGGCGCGCCAGAAAAGTCGCACTTCATCGGCGGTCAGCTTTTTGTTAGCCGCACGCGAATCATTCGCGCCTGACTTTGGAGCGGCAAGCGTCATCACGGGGCGACCCTCGGCGCGCATCTCCCGCAACAAACTTCTTTCACCCTGCGTGACGAAGCTCGTCACCAAGGTGTTAGAAGCAACTAAAGTCCATTCCGAATCGGAGTTAAGGCTGCGCGCGCGGATGTTGCGTGTGGCGACCGCACGCTGCAACTTCTGTTCATCATCGAAGAAAAAGTCCATATCAGCGGATGCGATTTCAGCCGCGCGCCCTTCGGTCATAGTGCGCATATAGGCGGCTCCGCGCGCTTCAATCTGACGTACACGCTTTTGTTCGTTGAGCTTTGCCGCAAGACTTTCGCCGCTCATCAACTCGCGATTTTGTTCAGCAGTCGCGCCGCCGGTGAAAGCCAGATACAAAGTTGCTTGATCAAAGTTCGCGTGCGGCGCGCGGATCGTGACTGGAAACTCTTGCGACTCCTGTTTGGCTTGCTCAGCGTCTGCTCTTAGCTCCGGCATGACGACGATCTCGACGCCGCCGCGCAGTTCGAGCTTCTTATTTTTTGCGTCAAGCGTGGCACCGTCTGCCCGTCCGCGCACGTTCTCGCGCTGGAAGGTGAGCGGCACGCTCATCTCCGCAAGTTCGCTTCTCTGATCGTAGACAATCGCTTCGGTCTTTGTGATCAAGCGGTCGCGCGTCTCGATATTGACATTGCCGCTGAAGAAAATGCGCTGCTGTTCTTCATCAGAGATAGCCCGGTCGGCGGTTATTTGATCGGGCCGGTTGCCAATCTTCGGGTAGACTTCCAGGTGAACGTTCTCGAGTTCATGACGACCGTCGAGGTAGGTGATTTCGCGACTGGCGCGAAGTAGGATTTGCAGCCGGTCGCCTTCTGTCACGCGGTGCTCAAAGCCTTCAATAACGCTTTTAACTTCCCTCGACAGCTCCGGCTGCGCCGACCGCATGCGAAACGGCTTATTGTTGCGCAGGCGATAGTAAGAAGTACCGACGAAAACTAAACCGGCAATAAACATGGTGAGCGCCAGGACGCGCATAATCACCGGCGTCCACGCCCGCAGACCAATCGCAAACGGTTGTTTTCGTCGCACCTCTTGCATCAATGCACGCCCCCGCCGTGTGCGCTGTGCAAATCTCGAACAATCAACTGTAGACGCGTCTCGCCGCGCCATGTGTTCTTCTCCACCTGGTAAGCCAAATCAACAAGCTCGCTTGTGCCGAAGGTTTGCGTCTCGCCCGTTTCCGCTCCGCCCCACCACAGCGCTTCCATGCTGTGGCCGTGCGCGTCGGCCACACAAATTTTCAAGTGGCGCTCTTTGAGCACGCGCGGTTGACCAACCATGCGCAAGTTTCTGGTTACAAATACGGGGCGCGCCCAGCCTGCCCCGAAGGGTTCGAGTTGGTCGAGTTGGTCCACAAAATCAAGCGTCAACTCCTCAGCGATGAGTTCCGCGTCAACATGGAGCACCGGCACAAGGTCCGCGTCGCTTAGATGCATATCAGCATGTTTGTTTAACCGGCGGCGGAGTTCCGGGATGTGCTCACGCTTGATGACCAATCCGGCGGCATGCGCGTGTCCACCGAAGCGCTCCATCAAATCGGCGCATGAAGTAAGACCGTCGAGCAGATGATAAGCATCGATACTGCGTGCCGATCCGTGGCCGGTATCGCCATCAAGCGAGATAACAATCGTCGGGCGATTGAGGCGTTCGGCGATCTTCGAGGCAGCCAGCCCGATCACGCCGCGATGCCAATCCTCTCCGACAACGACGGCGACGCGCGCCCGACTTCCATCGCTGCTTGCATCGGCGCTCGCCTCCACTTCCCGCAATGCGCGCTGTGTAATCTCATCTTGCATAACCTTGCGTTCGCGGTTGCGCGCTTCGAGTTGCTGAGCCAGAGCTTGTGCTTCGAGTGCAGTGGTCGCTTCAAAGAGTTCGACGACTTTGACAGCCGCGTCCATTCTACCCGCCGCGTTGATTCGCGGCCCGATGCGAAATCCAAGATCAACGGCGCGCGGACTTTCGCGCAAGCCCGCCAGCTCCATCAATGCTCGCAAACCGGGATTGGTTGCCTTCAGCAGATCAGCCAAACCAAGCGCGACGATGATGCGGTTTTCACCCGTGAGCGATACGACATCGGCCACCGTGCCAATCGCTACCACCTTCAAAAATCCAGGTACTAAATCTTCGTGCCCCCGCGCACGCAATAAAGCATGCACGAGTTTGAAGGCGACGCCAACGCCCGCCAGGTTTTTGTCCGGATACGGGCAGCCCTTTTGATTCGGATTCACCACCGCATGTGCGGGCGGCGGCCCACATTCCGGGTCCGGCAGATGATGGTCTGTGACGATGCAATCAAGGTTCCGGGTGACGGCCCAAGCCAGTGCTTCATGCGCGCGAATGCCGCAATCGACGCTGATCACAAGCTTGTACCCTTCGGCACTTGCGCGTGCGAGCGCCGCCTTGTGTACTCCATAACCTTCGGTGAAGCGATGCGGGATGTGGTAGCCGGTGTGTGCGCCAAGCAGTTGCAAAGCCCGGCGCAGAATCACTGTACCCGTCGTGCCGTCTACATCGTAGTCGCCGTAGATCAGCACACGCTCGCCCCGGTCCACGGCCCGCAAGATTCGCTCAACTGCCTGCGACATGCCAAGCATCAACAAAGGATCGTGCAAATGATCAAGCGCCGGATGAAGAAATCGTTGGGCCGCCGCTTCATCCGTTATGCCGCGCGCTGTTAGTAGTCCGGCGATTGTTCGCGATGTGCCAAGCCGCCTCGCCAGCTCAGCGCTCGCTGCTTTATCGTATCCACGCACAATCCATTGCTTGTGACTTCGGTGCTTCACGCTCACTCCGCAAACCAGCCGTTCGGATCAAGTAATCTGACGCCGACCCGTTGACATTTGTCATCGTCAGCAATCCACACGCCGTTCACCTCTGCGTCAAGCGGCTCGCTGAACGGCGGAGTTAATCGAATCATGGTGCCGGGTCGAACAATCACGTCGGTGATCAGTGTTGCTCCGGCGCGACTGATGAGAACGACTTCGGCGCGCACCCGAAACGGTTCGCCTTCAACGGTGCGGCCTTCGATTTCGGCAGCGAAGTTGACGGGCACGCGCGGATTGCGTGGACGTTGTGGGGGTGGTGGAGCATCCTCATCATGTTTGGTTTCGTCGTTCATCAATCTGAGCGTCCCTCCTGATTTTCAGATAACGAAAATCACATAGGTGTGCAAGTGACAGCGCTGCCTGAGTTTACCGAACCTGTGCGGTTGTTGTCAGTTGCGTTTCGGGCGAGCTTCGCGCACTGCTCGCTGTTTTCTGCGGCGCATTAGCGAGCTTAGCGAGCGACGCTTCATCAAGCGGTTGGATAAAGCCACCGGCCAGCAGCGCCAGCAACGTGAAACCTACAATGAGGCGATACCCGATGAAGATGCCCGTCGAGTGCGTCCGCAAGAAACGCAGCAGAAACCAGATTGATGCATAACCGACCACGCCTGAAACGACGGTCGCAACCACAAGTGGGAGGAAACTTCCCTCCGGGAGTTTCGT
>JACCTF010000389.1 GCA_013812565.1 Pyrinomonadaceae bacterium
CAGGCGGTGTGGTACATCAAATGGGAGCGGGCCGTACTCATTAGGTCGCACGACGAACGCTGGAAAATCACCGAGGAAGTTGTCAAACGTGTTGAGATCACCCCGTGCGCCGGACCATACATACGAAGCCGTCCAGTCGCCCATTCGCGTTTTATTGTAAGCGGCGAGCAGTTGCAGTTCACGGTAGCGCGAACGCCCGTTGCTGCTGAGAGCGTGGGCGCTTCTTTCAGACTCGCGCGCAAGTGGCTTAATGATCAGATCATTCTCCGTTGAGCGTTGGAGATAACCGACGCGTGCCCGCAAACTCTTTGTAATACCTCGATCTAATTGCAAGCTCCAGCGCACGCTGCGCGGATTGTACAAAGAGCCATCGACCGTGTTGATGAAGCGGCGCGGCCCATCGATCAAGTTGAATCCATCGGGCGCAAACGTTGTGACGACGCGCTCCGGAAGTTGCGTAAAGTATCCAACGGCAAGCGGAATACGATCGTAAAAGAGGCCGACTCCGCCGCGAATGATGGTGCGGTCATCTTTGAGCGGCAGGAAGAGAAACGAGAGGCGCGGCGCAAAATTGTTTTGGCGGGCGATTTCGTCGCGATCAAACCGAAGTCCGACATCAACCGTCAGTTTCGGATTGACGATCCACTGATCCTGCACAAAGGCGGCAAACTCATTCACCTTGCGCGTAACAACACCGAGGCCCGTGAACTCTATACGCTGGGTTAGCGTGTCGTCATGGCGGCGGATCAGGATCGGGTTGTTCTGGAATCTCCCGGTTACATTCGTGTGATCCAGCTCCGTGCCGATTCTGAACCAATGGCGCCCGCCAAGTTCGAAGGATTGCGCATGGTAAGTCTCCTGCCATTGAAGGCGTGGTGCCTGACGGCGGGTATCGGCGAAGTAGTTGCCCGTGTTGAGATCGGGCAGCAACGTCAACGTTTGTGTCCCCTGCCCGAATATATCAACGTTAAAGGTTTTGTAGCTTAAATTGGATGAGAGGAAAGATGCGTCGTTAAAGATTGTCTGCTCGGAGACAGAGAAGAGCGACCCGCGCTGCTTGATGTTCGGCCGCGTCTCCCGTGGGTTGAAGGTGCTAAGCCCGACGTAACGCGCCTTGTGCGGAAAGAAGGCAGCGACGAATTTGAGACGATTGTTCTTGTTAAGTATCAGATCAAATTGCGTGAAGGAATTGAAGCTCTCCGAAGTCGAGTTATCTTGAGGTGGGTCAAGGCCCGGCACGCGAAGGCGCGAGAAACGATACTCGAACGACTGTAAGAAGAATAAACGATCGCGCAGGATAGGCCCGGTCAGGGTCACGCGTGGCCTGAAAGAATCTATGGGGCCACTGATGACGTTGCGAAAAATTGGAAAGAAGCGTGCAGCCGTAAACTTGAGCTTGTTGCCACCTCCTTTGGTTTCAAGGTTGATGGCACCGCCGGTCAGCCGCCCAAACTCGGCTGAATAGGGGTTTTCCTCTATCCGCACGCTCGCCGCAGCTTCGATGGGGATGTCAAAAGCCAAGTTGCCGGTAACCGGATCTGTCACATCCGCGCCATTAACCGTATATGCGTTCTGCCCGGCGCGGCCACCCTTGAGATGATCCCGCCCGTCCGAATCACGCACAGCACCGGGTGTCAGCAGCAGCGCGCTCTGATAATTTTCGGCGCGCAGCGGCACGTTCCTCAAAGTCTCCGCATGAACTACATTGGAAGTTGTCGTCTCGGTGGTACTGAGCAGTCCAACTTCTTCTCGCACGATGACGGTTTCGGACAGAGCAGTGGTCAGTTCGACCTCAACTATAAGTGTCTCGCCGGTCGCTAAGTTAACCTCACGCGTAACGGTTGGAAACCCGTCAGCTTCAACCGTCAGAACATAGGTAGCAAAGGGAAGATTAGCGAAGAAGAAATTGCCCGCTTCATCGGTAACAGTATTTAAGGAGAGGCCCGGTAGATCACGGTTAACGAGCGTGAGCCGTGCGCCGGAGAGCGGTGCAGGTTGTGCGTTAACGATGCTGGTAGTCGCGCTGACCGTGCCCCTAATGCCGCCCGCCTCGCTGAATGCGGCTACGGTGAGCGCAGTTGCCATAAAGAGGAAACATGTTACGGTACAGCATACGGCAAAGGGTGACTGACGTTCGGCATTAAGCATGTTATAGCTTTCAAGTAAATGAGTTTGGAGCGTTGCCTTCAGGCGAGTTGCGGGTGTGGGAAACAGCCCGACTAAAGTCGGTACTCCAAACTATTATCCTTCACATTTTCTGACTGAACTTTATAGCACCAAAGTTGAGAAGCGCGACTCACTTTGTGATGTTACTAAACACCATGTCAACGACTTTATTTGATTTAAGATGAAAGCATCATAACTTTCTCCCAACACAACAGTAATACTGTATGACCGGATAGCGAGGTCATCTACAAAGTCATAGCTTGAGAGATCAGTGGTCATTTTGTGACAAGCGCATAATGGTGGTAGCAGGACCACAAAATAGCATGTGCGAATTTCAACAGGTCGTGAGTTGAGTCTAAGGCCTTGCTTGTTTCGATCTTCAATCCAAGCAGACAACTTGTCAATCTGCCCATACCCTTTGTGACCGTGCGGGATCCGGCTTAGAGCACGAGCGTCAACATTTTGTCTGAAGACCGCTCCTCCTAACAGACAGGAATTCCCGAAAGGCTGAACACTACCATCGAGACGAAACCCGCTTAACGTATATCCATGCCGTGATTACGCATCAGGTATGGTGTTAGAAAAGAACCAATCGTGTACATATTGAAGTTTTGCAACGCGCCCGACAGAATAATCCACCACATAGTCGTAAGTGAAAGCACAAGACGAAGAAGACGCGGCGAGAATTTTAGCGCGGGCGTGACTAACGGGCGAGTTAGTTTTCGTAGCGCACAACTTCCGGCATTACACGCTATCTCAAGCCGCGCGACGCTTGACGACATCGAGCGGTTTCTTGGCCGCCCCGAGACGCCGCGCAGACAAACCGCTCCGCTGTCGCGACCGGCCGGAGACCCAACCGGGAGTGGACGCTGAAGGCGATTGCCAGTGCTCTGACCGTTGTTGTGACCTAGCCGGCAAGTAGCGGCTTGTGCAGTGTGGCTTAGGGGATTTAGTTTGAAGCAGCGATTCTTCTAAGTGACGCTAGCGACGCTTTAGAACGGCGCTGCTTCCGTATATCTAAGCAAAGCGCCCGCAGCGTGGCGTGAAACTTTAGAATGATCTCTCGCAACTCTTTAGTACTGCTTCTTACTTCATTTCGGCAAAACATTTCTACAGCAACCTCGCTGCTTAACTCATTACCAATGGCCATGGTAGACAGCCCCCTGAAAGTTAAACGAGAAGATCAGGTCAAGGCTTGCTCTTCTCGCATCTGATGCCGCTTCGAAACAAATACTGATTAAGTTTTAAGGAAATTCCAAAACGAGCATAGCACGGGAGATAGTAACCATGAGTGACATGGGCTATCTGCGACTTCCAATTTAAAAGATTTAACAATTACTTCATGTGAGGTTTAGGTTGTGGTCCGTATCCTGCGGCACAATCACGCGCAACTCTCCTGGGCGCACACGGAAATGAAGTGGCGTGTACATGACCCTGATTTCACCATCCATTGCGACGAGCAGACGTTTTTTGCGTCGCGTCTCGATCCACAGTTCCCCGACGCACAGTTGATCGAAATCGGGAGCCTTGCCGGGATGCCATCCGAGAAGCGCCGCGAGCGCCAGTTGCATAAGTCTCGCACGTCCGACTCGGTGCGCGACGTAGAGCGACAGTTGACCTTTATTCAGACAGGAGCGTGCGCCGATCTGGAAACTATCCATCTCATATTCGTTATTGCCGACGAAAACGAGGGGCGTACGTCGAATCAACTCTTCACCATCCGCCATAA
>JACCTF010000398.1 GCA_013812565.1 Pyrinomonadaceae bacterium
GGAGGGTGGCGGAGTCACCACTGATGCTGCCAATCAGGTGGCGGCGCAACTTGCTGAGTTGTTGCGGAGCAATCCCGACGCTTTGAGAGACGTACTCGCTCAGGCGGGGCAGTCAACAGGCTCAGCCTCTGGACAAGTCCATCAACACCCACTCTCGCGCTTCGACAAGCAGAAAGAGAGTCTTGTCAAAGGGCTGGGAAGTTTGGTCGAAGAGGTTCGGCAGATGAACAGAAACCTCAGACGGTCTGAGCAAAGCGGGATTGTACCGTTAGCCGCACAGTACGGCGACGTGGGAGCTGATCGGATTGAGCAACTCTCCAAATTTTTAAGCGGAAGGAACGTAACCGAACTCGTCGCCGAAGCTGCGAGTTTCGCTCAGCGCAACGCCACTTACCTTGTCCCAGGCGCATTCCTCTTGGGTCTGATGGGCGCCAGGTTCTTGAAAAGCTCCAACCCCATGCAAGCAGAAACTGCCGGATTGCAGAATGGCAGGATAGATGTTGATCTTCCGGTGCCACCACCTCCACTAGCAGGTGACATTACAATGGCGACAGCAGGCGGTGCTATGCACGACAGAACTACGCATGACCGAATACCGCAGCCGGCACAAGCCGATTACACGTCGCAGAAGCAAGATGCCGAAGATGAAGAAAAATCATTCGCTCGGCGAGCTGACCGCGGAATCGGCGAACGAGACGATCCGACTGGGTTGATAGGCGGTGGCATTCGCTAGTTCTAGCTTCGGTGATCATCGAGCTTGGGCACCACATTGTGGCTCGCAGCTCTCTTGGTCGTAAGAGTCACGTCAGATGATGGTAACGCTCAAGGAGGTGGAGCGATGTGTGAAAAATTAGATGAAATGAGTTGGGTCAGAGTGTTGAGTGATGCCAAACCGAACGCTGAAGAAAACAGCCGTGTGTCCGCAGACACGATCACCCCAAGTGAAGGTCTGGGGACACGAGCGGCAGTCGAAGGGGCGGCGGATGATCAGAAGCAGATGCGTTCGCAAATCGAGCAGACCCGCACCGAAGTGAGCAAAACAATTTACACTTCTCATGGGAAGTTTACCCCCGAGCGTCTCACAGAGCAGGCGCACAAGGAGCAGGCCGGGGACCTCATGGAGCACAAAAAAGAAGAGCTCGGAGAGGCGATCCCAGAGACAATCAAAACGGCGGAAGATGCTGTTTATAAAGCTACAACAGGAAAGGCAGGAAACGTTATGCAGAATGTAGATAAACCGATAAACCGAGTCACTGAGCCAACGGTCGGGAAAGTGTCAGAGACGGCGGGCGTGGCGGCACAGCCGATACCAGCACAACCCATGCCGATGCCAGTACAGTCGATGTCAGCACCGCCGATGCCGACCGCTCCCACCACTTCTAGGGAGACGGGTTCATACGTTGTGGACACTGTTCGGCAGAACCCTCTGCCGGCGGCGTTAATGGGGCTGGGCCTCAGTTGGCTTCTCATGAACATGTATCAAGGTCGAAAGCGCTCGGTCGGTTATAAGACAGGCCGTAGTGTGGACGAGCCGATGTCGTCGAGAGAGAGCGGGCCGTCGCAGCAGCCGCCGATAGTGTTGCCGACGCAGAGTACGGTGGGCGACATTTTGGGGGATGCGCAGGAGTTCGCCAGCAGTGTCGCGAGCCGGACGCAGGACCAGGTGAGCACCCTCGCGAGCCGGGTTCAGCACGGGGTGCGCTGGGTGGGCCATCAGTACCAGCAGTCACTACTGGAGAACCCGCTTGCAGCCGGCGCCGCCGCCCTAACGCTGGGGTCCGCCATCGGCTTGGCGCTGCCTTCGACGCAGGCAGAGGACAAGTTGATGGGTAAAGCGCACGAAGACCTTATGCGGAAGGTTGATGAAGCGACACACGGCACAGTACAGAAGGTGCGAGATGTGGCTGGAGAAGCTGGGCGCGCGGCACGGAGGGAAGCTGAGTACCAGGGGCTGACCGGGTAATTCAGTTGCACAAAGTGCTCGGCTCTTGGATGCTCTTCTAAAGAGTAAGTCTGCAGAAAGCAGCATCATGCCAGACACCGGCTGAACTCGGTACACATGATGCTGCTTTTGTCTTGACCTATGTACTTGTCGCTCCGGATAAGCGTTGAACGACTTTTATGAAAACTTGTCCCACCTGTAAGCGTTGTTACGAAGACATGACCTCCGTTTGCGTCGAGGACCAGGCGGCGCTCGTGATGGAACGACCGGGCACGTGTCTGCTCGTCGGTACATATCGACTCGAATGTTTGCTCGGGCACGGTGATAAAGGAACTGCATATGAAGCCACGGATATGGACCTCAATTCACCCGTTATCGCCGTTGAACTTCACGGGACGAAGGTGATTGACGACCCGCAGGAGCTGCAGCGCTTTCACCATGAAGCGCGTCAGGCGGCTCGCGCCGGTGGTCAAGATGTCGCCGAAATGTACGACTACGGCCCTCTGCCTAACGGCGGGGCTTACATTGTGATGGAGCGAATTAAAAGAGATTCGCCGCAAGAAGGTTCAAGCGCCAAGTCAACTTTGATCGCTTCGCCAGCAATTGAGGAGTCGATTGCGCCGCCGAACAATTATGGGCGTCCGACAAGTGAAACTGCCCACGTCCAATCGGAAGCAACCACGGTGGAGAACACGGAAGATGACACAATTACGTTCCCGCTTCGTGCTCGGGCAGAGAGCGACGCTGAGGCAGGACCTACGGACGAAGAGACGCTCACGTTTCCCGCTCTTAAAACTAATAGCCGCCGTGATGCAGTAGACACCGCCACGTTGGCAGTCCCCTCCCATAAGGTACCCATACCGCAGGAGCTTAACTTAGCGTCCCCATCACCGTCGCCACCGCCACCGTTGCCGCCGGTGGTGAGGACGCCCACGCCCTCCACTAACTCAGACAGGAGCGCGCAACTGGCTTCACCAATCGTTGTGGAAGTTCCGGGCGAAAGTCCTCAACGTAAACGTCTCCGCCCGCTCGTCTATCTGGGGCTGGCCGCCGCGGTCGCTCTCACCTCTGCCGCAGTTTGGCTTGCCTTCAACAATGAACGGGCATCTTTACCGAGCACACCCGTCGCTTCTGTAACGTCGCCGACGCAGCAGGCTCCAACGACCTCTCTGCCGACGACCATTCCTTCTGCGGCAGAACAGATCGCACCATCTTCGACAGGGCCAGCATCTTCCGCAATCACCGTCGCAAACAATCCGCCACCCGTGATGAAGACCAGACGGCGTGCGGCGGTCGCTCCGGCAAGAAATCCGCGTGTGGTTCTCGGCCAAGCACTTAACGATTGGATCACCGCAACCACCCAGCGCGATATAGAGTGGCAGATGTCTTTTTACGCGCCAGTGCTTACTACCTACTACCGCCAGAGCGACGTTCCGCAAGATTTCGTGCGCGAGGAAAAAGCCCGTATCTTCGCAGAAGCACCGGCAAATGAACCGCGTCTGCTCGGCGAGCCGCAGATTACCTTTAGTGACAGGGGGCGCGTCGCCACGATGCGCGTTCGCATCAGCAACCTTACTGAAGGTGGAGGGCAGAACCGTCCCGGTGGGGTCATACGGGAACTGCGCTGGCGGAAAACGGACGAAGGCTGGAAGATCTTCAGCGAGCGCGATCTGTAGGTACGATTGTTACCTCGTCGTCCGGTTCCTCCCGCATGGCAGGCTGGTGTTCATTCGTTCCGCTCTGCAGACTCGCGCGCATGGCGGACGCGCTTGCGGGACGCTCCGCAGGCTTCAGCCTTAATGCCTGCATGAGAACTGAAGCGAGCCGGGCGGGGGCTTTAGGAGTAATTTCCAAGATTGGCGGTAGAGGGTCTTTCTCATTGTTGAAGAACGCGGCGGCGCGCGTTAACGCATCCAACGGGTGGTTTCCGGTCAGGAGGTGATACAACGTCGCGGCTAAAGCGTAAAGATCGCTTCGCGGAGTGGTTGTCGAGCCTTGGATTTGTTCGAGAGGCGCATAGTGCAGAGAGTACCCGGGAACAGTTATATCGCCCGCTACCGTCACCATCTCGCCGGCAGAGCCTTTAGCAAGTCCGAAGTCCAGTAAAACAGCTTTACCCTTTTGATTGAGCTTCAAATTCGCCGGCTTGATGTCCTTGTGAATGATAGGCGGAACGTTTGTGTGCAGATACTCCAGGACGTCCAGCAGATCATTCGCCCAGTACAGAACTTGAGCGACAGTAAACGGCCGCTTGCGCTTCCGCAGCATCTTTCCGAGGTCGTCGCCAGGAAGGAAATCCATGACAAGGTACTGCCCGTCGCCCTCACTGAAGTGATCGATCACGCGCGGGATCAAGGGATGGTTCAGATTGGCAAGGAGGCGCGCCTCACGTTCGAACGCCCGCTTGAGATCATCCGTCTTAACGCGGCTCTCTTTCAACGCGACGCGACGCTTGAGGCGCTGGTCGGTAGCTTCATAGACAGCACCCATACCACCCCGTCCAAGTTCTTGGATGAGACGGTAACGATTCTGTAAAAGAGTATCAGCGACTAACATAAGACCTTCTCAACATTCAGAGCCGTTGTTGGTATTAGGCTTCCTGTAAGGTGCCTGTACGTTTGACTTACACCCGGTTGAGTATTTCGAGAGTCAGCGGTCCACGGCGACACGGCTCAAAGCCAACGAACTTTGGCTGAAACCTTACCACATAAAGAAAGCAACCGGCTGAACATAAATGACGTGAGTTCGAGGTAAGCGAGTCCACCAGCCTGCGCTGGTTTAACCTGCGTGAGCTGGCGACAGTGCTTCTTGTGTAAGTCTTATTTCCTTTATCCTTTCGAAGAAACTCGCTTCCCGGTTCGGCAAGCACGGTACTTCCGGTTATAATCCCCGATCGAAGCTTTTATCGTCAGTATCAAAGGATTTGAAGCAATGCAGCAACAAACAGAAAAGCGTTTTGCAGCCGTGATGGATCACATCGCCGTCAACTCCGAAGATATTGGGCGCGACGTTGATGAATATCAACGAATTGGTTTTCACGTCGAATCGCTTTATGAGGACTGGGCGATGCTGCGCGACGGGCGTGGCTTCGGCATCGCGCTCCTCGGTCCCGGCTCGAAACATCCGCCGCACTTTGGTCTGCGCGTCGAGACGCACGAAGCGCTTGAGGAAGCAGCGGGGCAGGAGAATCGTCCGATCAAAGAGCACCGCGACCGCTCTCTATCCTTTTACACAAAGGGCATCGGCGGCAACGTCGTTGAGGTTGTTTACTATCCGCCTGAGCTCGGCGGGCGAGACGAAGAATCACAGTCAAGCACGGCGCAAACCTTCGAACGGCGTGCGTAACTCTCCTCTTACCGAAGGTCAACTTCACGGCAGACATTACTTTAGATGTTCTTGACCGGCTAAAAAAGCGACAGTTCTTCCAATTCATTCAACGTGCCTCAATCCAAACTTTAACCAAGCCCCACAAAGGCTCTTCGAGAAAGCAGGTTACAAAAAATGTTCTTCTTATTTGTCGGTCCTTTAGGGGCAACGGAACTAATGGTGATTCTGGTTGTCGCGCTCATCATTTTTGGCCCGCGCAAGCTGCCGGAATTGGGTCGCTCGCTTGGTAAGGCCCTCGGCGAGTTTAAGCGCACCTCCGAAGACTTCAAACGAACGTGGGAGACGGAGGTTGACCTAGAACGTATTGAGCGCGAAAAGCGCACGGAACAGGCGGCGCTGCCGGAAGATAACTATTATTCTTCAAACCAACTGTCTTCCACATCTTCCACAGAAGATCTGCCCATAGAAGATCCGCCCGTGGTAGCGCGCCTTCCCGAAGGCACGGTAGAGGCACACACCACACAAACTCCTGTCGTTGCAACGATAATCGCGGATGCTCCAGCAGCAACCGAGAAAGAGGAGCGGCTGCCGGGAGCGCCCCGGCCCGAATAGCATGGCTTCAACCTTTCCGGAAACAACAGTGGATAAGAAGGATGATGAAGAACTGGGCACCCAGATGTCCTTTCTCGATCATCTAGAGGAGCTTCGTAAGCGCCTTATCCGCTCGATTGCCTTTGTCTTTGTCGCCCTTCTCTTCTGCTGGTTCGTCTCCGACCGCATCTATAATTTTCTTTCAATCCCGGTTCGACAAGCGCTTGCCAATGCGCAACAGCGTGAGCTTCCGCTCGGTGGAGTCACTGGCCGCGAAACCACTCTGCCGCTTAGCTCTTTGAAGGAAGGCGAGACAGCCCGTTACGCTTTCGATAAAGCGACTAAGTTCGGAGCCAGTGTGATTCCAGAGGCGACATCCGTTCAAGCAATCATTGCCAAAGACATAGAAGGCCGCCCCGGACTGTTCACTAACGAGCCGCTCATTGCCGGAGCAATAGTGATTCCAAAGGGAGTCCGGCTTCCCATCGAGCTTGATGCGCAGCCGGGGGCGCTGGTCGGCCGCGACGAGCAATTGATTGTCACCACCGTACAAGAATCTTTTTCGCTTTACGTTAAAGTCGCGCTTTACGCGGCCGTGTGTTTGTCCGTGCCGTTTCTGCTGTGGCAAGTATGGGCGTTTGTCTCCCCCGGTCTCTATCCGCATGAGCGCGGTTATGCGCTGCCGTTCGTCCTGCTTTCAACCATCTCCTTTGTGATTGGCGCAAGCTTCGCCTACTACGTTCTTTTCCCGCGCGCTGCCGCTTATCTGCTCGGCATCGGGAAAGATTTCCGCTTGATGCTGCGAGCGACCGACTACTTCGACTTTATTATTCTCATCATGCTGGCGATGGGTTTGGTGTTTCAGATGCCCGCGATCACCTATATCCTGTCGCGCATCGGACTTGTCAACGCCGGCTTGCTGCTGCGCATTTGGAAGACTTCTCTGGTTGTAATTCTCGTCGCGGCGGCAGTGCTTTCGCCGACCAGCGACATACCGAACATGATGCTTTTCGCCCTGCCGATGGTGCTGCTCTATGGCATCTCCATCTTTATCGCATGGATATTTGCTAGACCGCGGACGAAGGAATAGAGCCTTTTGAAGACAACCGGAAAGCCGTTGCGCCGCATCTTGACTTCATTCTGCACTGGAATCTAGAATTTCCGCTAAAGATTTCAGGTGATATTGTAGGCAATCTCGAAGGAAGAGGTCGCAACTGCCGGCATCGCCTCTTCGGTAAACCTCAATCAATAACGTCGATGGCTCGCCGCTTCTACAATGCGGTGAGTCGTGGCACAGAAGGTTTGTTATAAAAATTTAGGAGTAACGAAGTGATGATCCATCAAGCAAAGCGATTTTTGATATTAGCTTTTGCAGTCTCAATGCTTATTCCAAGCTTCGGGCAGGCGCAAAAGAAGGGCGACCGCGCTGACGCTAATCAAGATGTGAGAGAGAAGCCGCGCAATGTCAAGCCTGAACTAAAGAAAGAATACAAGAATTGGCTGGCGAACGATGTCAGCTACATCATCACGGATCCAGAGCGCAATGCTTTCAAGAGGCTCGCGACCGATGACGAGCGCGAAGCTTTCATCGAAGACTTCTGGCGACGGCGCGACCCCGACCCGGACACCGAAGAGAACGAGTTCAAAGAAGAGCATTACGAGCGCATTGCTTACGCCAATCAGCATTTCACCTCTGGCATCCCCGGCTGGAAGACGGATCGCGGGCGCATCTACGTCATGTACGGAAAAGCCCACGAGGTTGAGTCACACCCTTCAGGCGGTACCTACGACCGTCCCTCCTACCACGGTGGAGGTTCAACTACCACCTATCCATTTGAAATTTGGTTCTACCGCCATCTTCCCGGTATTGGTTCCGGCATTGAGATTGAATTCGTTGATCCGACCGGCACCGGCGAGTACAGAATCGCGCGTTCACCCGATGAAAAAGACGCGATGCTCTACGTGCCCGGCGCTGGCCTGACGTTATCAGAGCAATTGGGAATGACGAGCAAAGCCGACCGCATCTCCGGCATTGGAAGCCTCGGCGGTTCAAACGGCTACATGCGCGCGCAGGATTCACCCTTCGAGCGCCTTCAATTGTTAGCGAATCTTTCACGTGCGCCACAGATCAAGTTTAACGAATTAAATGCGGCTTTGACCGGCACTCCTCTAACGGAAGACAATCCGCTCGACTTCGATGTGCGGGTTGACTACTTCCGCCAATCTGATGAGCGCGTTGTCGCGGCGATTACCGTTCAAGCGGAGAACAACAACCTTGTCTTCCAAGATGTCGGCGGCGTCCAGACCGCGCGGATGAACATTTTCGGACGCATCACGGCGGTCAACGGCAGACGAGTCGGCATCTTTGAAGATCCGGTCTTCGCCACGGCAACCGCGACTGAACTCGCTGATACGAAAGTGCGCAAGTCTGCTTACCAGAAAGCCGTCGCGCTCGCGCCCGGAACCTACAAGGTTGATGTCATTGTGCGCGATGTCGCCTCAGGCGCGACCGGTATCAAGAGTGTTCCTTTAAGTGTTCCGAAATATGATTCCAAGCTGCTCTCAACTTCAACACTGGTTCTTGCCGCGCGTTTGCAAAGTCTCACGGATCAGCCGGCAGTTGGTCAGTTCGTAATCGGCCAGAACAAAGTGATCCCAAACGTTGCTGCCTCTTACCGCCGCGGCGAGCCGGTCGGCGTATACATGCAGGTCTACAACGCCGGTATTGATCAAACAACGCTCAGGCCATCAGTTGACGTTGACTACGTTCTGACAAAAGACGGTAAAGAGCTTGATAAGCAGCCGGAAGATTGGCGCGGGATGAGCGATGCCGGTCAGCGCTTGACCCTAGCTCGCCTTATCTCAACGCAGGGACTCGTACCGGGTGAATACGAGATTGCCATCCGCATACGCGACCGCGTTTCAGGTCAAACGCTTTCGCCATCCGCTAAGTTTATGATTACGTAGTAACTGCCCGCGGGTTCGATATAGCGGCGAAGCTTTTTTGATTTAACTTCAGAAAAGCTTCGCCGCTTTTGCTGTAGTGGGCTGCTGCTCGCCGCGTCTGAGTGCGTTAACAAGAAGGTGAGCGCGTCGCGTCGGTTCCGGTTGACGCAGCCCCTTGTCACACCGGAGCGTGAGATCAATCGCGCTCGCCAAATCAATCATGTGGCCCGGTGAGACGAAGATCGGTTGCACCCCTGTCTTTGTACGCAAGGCCGCCCCCACCGTTTCGCCACGATCAATAAGCGGTGTCCAATTACCGCGCTCCTCTGGCGGCTCATCGTAGCGTCCGACAAGCACGGACTTCGCGCACCCGAATGTCGGCCGGTTGATCAACAGACCGACGTGCGATGCAATCCCGATGCGCCGCGGGTGCGCGATCCCCTGCCCGTCGAACATCACGGCATCAGGCTCGGTCTTCAATTGTGACCACGCTTCCAACACCGACGGCGACTCGCGGAACGACAACAAACCCGGCACATACGGGAAACGCGTTTCGCTGACGATGCCGACCTCCTCGACCAACTCAAGCGAAGGCAGGCGCAAAACCACAATGCCTGTATAAACCGTCTCTGACAACTTATTGAAAGAGATGTCCGCGCCAGCGATTGTCTCAACCGCACGCGCAAGCGGTTGGATGCGCACCTTCTCACGCAAGATCTTCTGAAGCTCAATGGCTTCACGCGGCTGCAGATCCCAGTTGTGTAGTTCTTCGTAGTATGCCATCAACTTGAAACCAGTTTAGCCAAACCGTATCCAGCCCAGACCATTAACAAACCGCCCAAGTTGGAAGCGACCATATAAAGAGCAGCCAAGGCTGGTTCACCATTTCTGAGCAGCGTGAATGTCTGTAGCCCTACGCTTGAAAATGTAGTGAAAGCGCCGAGGAAGCCAATGAAGACCGTTGCTTGTAGCGTCGTATTGGCGAGCCATCGTTCCTGTAAGAAATAGAGGAAGATTCCGGCCACAAAGCAGCCGGTGATGTTAACGACGAGCGTCGGCGTGGGAAATTCATCTCCGAACCGGCGCGCCATCCAATCGGATAGCCAGTACCTGCTTAGCGTTCCAAGGAGTCCGGCCAAACCAACGAAAAGAGCTTTCTGCATTGCTTAGCATTCGGCGCTTGGCGGATTGAAGACCGCATCGCTTATGTTGGTGTTGTAACAGACGTTTTGCAGTTGCAGCGTCAAGGCTTCCGCTTCGGGTTCGCTCACCTCAACGCGGTGGGGTTCTAATCAAGAAACGATCTGTACTGGAAAGCCAAGACCCCGAGCGTTACGATAGAGCGGCCCGTCCAGCGTCCATAACTCAGATCCTTGCCTTTCTGCTAAGACGATGTACGCTGCATCATATGCATTTTTCCGGTTTAAAGCGAGAGCCACATCAACCACTCTCTTTGCATCCGCCAGGTCGTGGTATTGGATGGGAAGAATCGAAATGTCGTCCCAGGCTTTTTCGACCTTGTCCGCTCGAAATGCCCCGCCGACAATGAGCCGCGCGAGAGCATTCGCAACTTCATACTGAGCTAAGAATGGCGCATGAAGCTCAACGTTGCGGTCGAGCCAATCCGTAAAATGCTGGAGGACTAAACTCCCACGGGGATCACCACTGACGAGAGCGACAAGAAGATTGGCATCGACAACGATCATCAGCGAGCGCCTTGCTCGGCCATATCTCTGCTCTCGCGCACCACCGCAACAGCATCAACAGATGGAAGGTCTTCGCCAATTTGGCGCAAGCGACGCAAAGCCTCGCGTGCGCGTTCACGACGAACAGTTTGGTTTCCCGTAGATTGCAAATCCTGTTCAGGCTTTAGCGTGTCAAACTTTTTAGTCATTATCGTGACTACTCCGTGTATTTAGCTCGACGTTGTAATTCTATCTCTCTACCTTTGATGGCGCTAGTGCATAACACCATATTCTACGCCAGCCGTCGTGATCGCTTCTGCAAAAGCAGAGGGCGAAAACCTTGCCGGCCTTCGCCCTCTGCTTTACTCTCGCCTTTAAGTTGAAGCCGGAGGTGTTTCGTCAGTCTGCACTGTAGCTTTCGATGAAATAAGCATGCTTTACAGGTGCATCGGTTATTTAACCCCCACGCTGACGCGCTGGTCTATATTCTGCTGCCTGCGTTCGCAGGCTAGGCTCCGAGCAAACTGGTGGATGTTGACTGCTCAAGATGAAAGTTACGTAACCAAACCAGAACATCACCATCCGGTTGAAGTTCAAATAGATTTACTGAGATCTTGAATTTGGCTCTGCGGTGACCAATCTACCCGGGCGCTTGAGGAGATGTCTGAATCTCTGCTTAGGATGGAGTGCACCTGCCAACTTTCGTCATCGCGTTCCGGGTGATCTGAACGATAGTGGCCGCCACGGGATTCTTCGCGCCACAAAGACGCACGGGCAATTAGCGTTGCGACGGTTAAGAAGTTGCGAGAGAGAGGGCCGAGCGGTGCGTGTGCGATCTGATTGAACTCATGCAGGGCGCGTGCGAGGGAAGCACGCGTGCGAATGATGCCGACGCGCTCCCACATCAAGCGGCGCACGCGTTTGCGCACGGCCAGTCGAATCTCACCGCTACTGAGTGGAGCGGCGGCGGAATGGCTTTGATCGTTTCGTTGTGATGGATGATGAATCTCATTGTCGCGCGCATAATCTTCAACCACGGCGCGGCCTGCCCGTGCGCCAAAGACAAGCCCTTCGAGCAATGAGTTTGAGGCGAGACGATTCGCTCCGTGCACGCCCGTGCAGGCGACTTCGCCCGCGGCGTAGAGGCCGCTCAAGGTGGTGCGCCCCTGAAGGTCTGTACGCACGCCGCCCATAAAGTAGTGTGCGGCGGGAGAGACCGGCAGCAGGTCGCGCGCCAGTTCTAATCCGTAGCGCCGACAGGTTTCATAGATTTTCGGGAACCGGCTGCGAAGATAGCGCGCCTCATGCGCGGTCATGTCAAGATAGACGGTGCTCGTCGCAGTCCTCTCCATCTCAGCGACGATTGAACGGCTGACGATGTCGCGCGGCGCAAGCTCGGCGCGCTTGTGATAACTGGGCATAAAGCGTTCGCCTTCTTCGTTGCGCAGTACCCCGCCTTCACCGCGCATCGCTTCCGAGAGGAGAAAACGCGGCGCGCCTGGGAGATGAAGTGCAGTCGGATGAAACTGGACAAACTCCATGTCCGCCAGCTCTGCGCCTGCTGCATAAGCCATCGCCATCCCGTCGCCGGTTGCCACCTCCGGGTTCGTGGTGTGAAGGAAAAGCTGACCGGCACCGCCCGAGGCGAGAATACAAGCGCGGGCACGGAGTTCGCGCGGCGCACGCACGAGCGGATCCAAATAACGCACCCCGCTGCATCGTCCATCTTCTGTCAGCAGAGACTCTGTTGCCGCGTGCGCGAGGAAAGCGATATTCGGTTCCAAACCGGCACGAGCCAATAGCGCGCGCACAATCTCGCGCCCCGTCGAATCGCCATGCGCGTGAAGGATGCGCCGCCGTGAATGGGCTGCCTCTTGTGTGAAGACGAGCCGCCCGCCTTCGCGGTCGAACTCTGTGCCCCACTCGATCAACTCTTGAATGTAACGACGACCATCTTCAACTAGGATGCGAACCGCCGCCTCGTCGCACAACCCGGCTCCGGCTTGCAGCGTGTCTTCTTCATGAAGCGCGACCTCATCATCATCCGAAAGCGCTACGGCGACGCCGCCCTGCGCATACTCGGTGTTGGATTCATCGGTGCGATCTTTTGTTAGAACAGTGACCCGCGCTCCCGTCTGCGCGATCTCGATGGCGGCGCGGAGTCCCGCGATGCCGCTGCCGATAACGATGAAATCTGTTTCAAGAGACATGTTAATCAGAAGTGACGAGTGACAAGAACGGAGAAAAGAAAGAATCTCATCAGCATCTTGGCGGTTGACGTCATGTTCAACCGCACGCAGGCATTAACTGTCGTTTCGGGCAACATGCCAGCAGCACGCCCTGGCAAATCCCGCAGTGTTGTTTTTATCTCGTCACTTGTCACTCGTCACTGGGTTGTTGATTCTAACAAGCTGCGAGGAAGGCGGGCAACGTTGCGCCACGCGAAGACGTCGCGCTAGAATTCTCTCCCGATTTTCTTTGCTCCCTGTTCACCTCATATAAACTGCTGAGAAGAAACGCGCCGGGTCGCCCATCCGAGAGCGCATGCTTCTAAGGCATCCCGCTGCAACAAGCGGGAAGAAGAAGATAAACTCATGGCATGAAAACGCCTGACAACGCTGGTGAAGTTGGCAAGGCTGATGGGTGTGGTGATGCCCACCGCTTCGATCTTCGCATCCGTATCAGCCCTCGCCCAGAAAAGAGAAACTATGTTTGCAAGTAAAAACGGCTCATCAATTAACTCTGTATTACCTCCAATTGGGTATACGGAATACAAACTCGCGAATGGCCTTCGCGTGATTCTTCATGAAGATCGCTCGACGCCGATTGTGGCTGTCAATCTGTGGTATCACGTCGGCTCGAAGAACGAAGTGCCGGGACGTACCGGATTCGCGCACATCTTCGAGCACATGATGTTTCAAGGCTCAAAGAGTTACAACGACGATTATTTCAAACCGTTGCAGGAAGCGGGCGGCACACTGAACGGTTCGACCAATCCGGATCGGACTAATTACTGGGAAGTCGTCCCGGCGAACTTTTTAGAACTCGCGCTGTTCATGGAAGCCGACCGCATGGGCGGCCTTCTCGAAGCAATGACCGAAGAGAAGCTCAACAATCAGCGCGATGTCGTGAAGAACGAGAAGCGCCAGAACTACGACAATCAACCTTACGGTCTGGTGCGAGCGAAAATTGCCGAGACGATGTATCCGCCGAACCATCCGTATCACTGGCTGACCATCGGCTCGCTTGAAGATTTGACGCGGGCTTCGCTGGAGGATGTGAAGGACTTCTTTCGCCGCTTCTACACGCCGAACAACGCGAGCCTCTCAGTTGCAGGCGACTTTGATCCGACAGATGTGCGTCGTTTAATCGAAAAATACTTTGGCTCAATCAAGCCTGGGCCAGAACTCCAGCCGGTCAATGCACCGCGTCCCCGGCTTGATAAAGAGATTCGCCAGACGATGGAAGATAGCGTTGCGCTGCCACGCGTGTACATGACGTGGCATGCCGTGCCGCAGTATACGACCGACGATGCCGGGCTTGATATGCTCTCGATTGTTCTGGCGAGCGGCAAGAGTTCGCGCCTTTATAAATCGCTTGTCTATGAACGACAGATCGCGCAGGACGCTGTCGCCTTTAATCAATCGGGCGAGATCGCCGGAGTGTTTCAAATGTACGCGACGGCCAAGCCCGGCAAGACGCTCGCCGAATTGGAGGCGGCAATCAGTGAAGATATTGCGCGGATCAAGGCCGAGCCGCCGACTAGAGAAGAGATGGAGCGCGGCTATAACTCGATTGAGTCCGCTTTTATTTACAGCTTACAAACCGTCGGCGGCTTTGGCGGCAAGAGCGACCAGTTAAATCAGTATGCCGTCTATTTAAATAAGCCCGGATACTTCGAGGAAGACTTAGCGCGCTACCGCCGTGTGACCGCGGCGGATGTGCAACAGGCTGCAAACGAGTATCTGACCGACAAACGGTTCGTGCTCACAGTGACGCCGCGTATCACGACGCGCCCCACTGCAACAACCGATGGAGCAGCGGAAGGCCAAGCGCAGACCATCGCTTCACCGTCGCAGCAAACAAGCGGGATGACGCAGACCGGCGCTTCAGCCAACGCCGCATCGCAAACTCCGCGAACCGGCGCCGCGCCGCAGGCCGGTCAGCAACAACCAACCGGCGACCGGCCGGCAGGCGCGCTGGAGGTCAGGCCCAAAACACAGACTGATGCCTCGACGCAGGCCGGAGCCGCGCCGCCCACGACCACCGCACCACGCGCTAGTCAACCAACTCCCGAGAAAAAAGCGAAGGGCACGGCGAGCACCGCCAATCTGCCGAAGCCAAAGCCCGACCCGCAATTCACTTTGCCGCGGATCGAGCGGCGGCGTCTCTCAAACAATCTCGACGTTTTGATCGTGCAACATGCGGAACTGCCCATTGTGACGATGAACCTTGTTTTGAAGACGGGCGCAGCGGGTGATGCCCCGGAGAGCGCGGGTCTAGCGAGCCTCACGGCCGACATGCTCGACGAAGGAACCGAGACTCGTTCCGCACTGGACATCTCCAATCAGCTTGCCGCCATTGGCGCGCGTCTCGGCACCGGAGCCGGATGGGATTCGAGCGCCGCGCAGTTCACAACGCTTACCAAACACTTGGATCACGCGATGGAGATTTACGCTGATGTCATTACTAATCCGGCCTTCCCGCTAAATGAGTTGAACCGCTTGCGCGACACGCGTCTGGCTGCGCTCAAGCAGCGTCGCGATAACGCAGGCCTAATCGCTGATGTCGTCTATGCGTCGCTGCTCTATGGACGCAAGCATCCTTACGGTCATCCGCTCATCGGCGACGAAGCATCACTGGGTGGAATCACCGAAGGCGATGTGCGCCGTTTCTATGAAACCTACTATCGCCCGAACAACGCGGCGCTCGTCGTCGTCGGCGATGTCGAGCCGGAGGCGTTGGTTAAGAAGCTTGAGCAGATTTTTGCTGGATGGAAGCAGGCGGACGTGCCCGCGGTCAACATTACGCAGCCGCCCGCACGCGACCGCGCGACAATCTATCTAGTGGACAAACCCGGCGCAGCACAATCCGTCATCGCCATCGGACAGATCGGCGTCGAGCGTTCAACGCCCGACTACTTTCCGTTGTTTGTGATGAACACACTGCTCGGCGGACAATTTTCTTCACGCATTAACATGAATCTGCGCGAAGAAAAAGGCTACACTTACGGCGCGCGCACAAGCTTCGACTATCGACGTAAGGCTGGGCCATTCATCGCCACGGCGGGCGTGCAAACAGCCGTTACGAAAGAAGCGGTGGTTGAATTTCTGAAAGAGCTTCGCGGCATACGCGGCGAGATGCCGGTAAAAGAGGCTGAGCTTGAGTTCTCGAAACAGGCGATTATTCGCGGATTTCCGCGCGGCTTTGAAACGCCTGAACAGATCGCCGGTCGGTTGACAGAGGTTGTGCTTTACGGTCTGCCGGATGATTACTTCAACAATTACATTGAGCGCGTGCGTGCCGTCACGGTGGCGGATGTTTCGCGGGTCGCCAGCCGTTACCTTGATCCATCGAAGATGGCGATTTTGGTTGTCGGCGACCGCCAGAGCGTTGAGCCTAGTTTGCGCACGCTCGAAGAAGTTGGCGCCGGGCTAACGATTGTTGACAACGAAGGCCGTGTAACCTCTGAAGGCCGAAGCGACGAGGGCGGCGATCCTCGTCTGTAACCTCGACTTCAGCGAAGCGATTGTCATAACTACAGCCG
>JACCTF010001019.1 GCA_013812565.1 Pyrinomonadaceae bacterium
TGGTTCCGCTCGGAGGAGTGCTGCGGCGACCGCTTAGACTTGGTATTTGAGCTTTTTTCATTCATCCCTCCCGAAGCTTCTGACTTCGGTGAGGGTATCAAAGATCGAATTCTCGTTGTAGTACTAAACGCGGCAAAGAATCTTCTCCCGTTGCTCACGTTGTCGTTCGACCAACGCGCGGTTCTACTCGCTTTATTCATCGGTTATCCCTTGCGGTTTTACGATGTCTTGCACATTTTTCAGTCGGACTTTGCATACTGAAGAGGGGCAATATGAAGCGTCGCCAATAGGCTTTGGTGGGTAACAAAGCGCACGGTGAATGAAATTAACCGATGCTCTTTGTCGCTCGAAAAGTGACGCACGAAGCTGGTGTTCACAGTTCGGGAGTTCCAGAAACTTTCGTAAGCGATTATCTTGTGCTCGATAGCTAGATGCTATGGAGGTTCTACACGAACACTCAGCATCGCTTTATCCATACTGGTTTGCATACGAACAGTAAAACAGCGACGCAGCTTATGATGAAGTTGCGTCGCTGTTTTATCGAAGTGCGCTGTTTAAAACTTTGATATTGATTTTGCGACTCTAATACCGCGAGTCAGCATCATCGCTTTAAGTTTAGAAATTTATTGTTAGAGACTTTGGTGGCTTCATACACGGACGCGCTGTCTCCAAAAACCCGTTATTAGAGGCGCATTGGCATTACTACATACCTGTAGTCGTAATCGTCTTCAGCCATCGGACGCAGCTGCGTCTGCGAGTTGGAGTCCTTAAACTCTAGAGCGACTTGTCCATTGCCTACGATGCCCAAAAAATCTTGCAGATACTGCGCGTTGAAACCAATCTGCGTTTCATCTCCGGCATATTCAACTTGAAGCGATTCGCGCGCTTCTCCCTCTTCCGCGGTTTGCGAACTAATTTGCAAAACACCCGGGCCGATGTGAAAGCGGACGGCACGCGAGCGATCATCAGCCATGAGTGCCACGCGCCGCACCGCCTGATTGAGCAGAGTGCAGTCAATCGTGATCGACTTATCATTCGTCTTCGGCATCACCATCTCGTAGTTAGGAAACTGACCAGCAAGCATACGTGAGACGAGATGACGCGGACCAACCTCGAAGTAGATGTGATTAGCGTCGGCTCCTAAGCTGATCTCGCCTTCGTACGAGGTCGTCAATTTCGTTAGCTCCGCGAGCGTCTTGCGCGGGATCAGTGCGTCGATCCCGTCTCCCCGCGCGCTCTTTCCTAAATCCTGCCGTTCGATGTAAGCCAACCGATGACCATCTGTGGTAACCATCCGCGCGCCAGATTTGTTAAGTATGAATTTGGCACCCGACAGGGTGTAGCGCGATTCCTCCAACGTAATAGCGAAGATCGTGCGGTCAATAAAAGTTTTGAAGATTTCGGCGGATAGTTTTACCGGCGTGGATTGAAAACTTGGTACTTCGGGGTAGCTTTCGCGCGCGACACCGGCAATGCGGAAGTTCGAGCGCTCGCATTTGACCGTCGCCCAATTATTATCTTCTCCCTTGAACTCAACGGGTGCGTCCGGAAGAAGCCGCGCAATGTCGAAGAGCTTACGTGCTTGAACGCACATCGAACCCGGAGTGCGTACCTGCGCCTCGGTCTGACAGCGAATAGTTACGTCAAGGTCAGTGCCGGTGATGCTTATTGAGTTTTCCCCGATTGATTCAATTAGGATATTGGATAGTACAGGGATCGTATTCTTCTTCTCGACAATCCCTTGAACGAAACCAAGCTCTTTCTGAAGAGCGTTTTTACTGATGCTAAATTCCATTCATAAACTCCTTTGGTGAGTGAGAAATGCTTATGCAATTTGAACCATCTTCCTCAATTGACTCTCAACGCCTTTTACTATTTCTAATATATAAATAACCTTATATATATATCTAGTAGTAGTAGTAGTGCCTGTGGAAATGTGGAAAACCCACTTTACTGTTGTATGTAAACAACTTGTTTTCCACACCCCCTGTGGAAAAGCTGTGGAAAAAATCGGCCGCTTGTGGAAAATTATGGCTTTAAATGAGGTTTCTCACTTTTCCACAAGGGGTTTCACAGAGGGGCTGTGGAAATGTGGAAAACTTTTGGTAAGTAGTGCAAATAAAAGATTAGCCCGAAACAGGCCTGTGGAAAACTTTTCATCTTAAAAACAGCTTAACTATTTGCAGAAGCTGGACATAAGGTCATTAACGATCCTGTGGAAATTTTGATCCTTCACAACCAGGTCTGCAATCTTGTCCACAGAGTGAATTACAGTAGTGTGATGTTTCCCACCAAACCCGCGTCCGATCTCAGGGAAGCTGTGTTTCGTCAGTTTTTTACACAGATACATTGCTATTTGTCTAGGTACAGCAATGTGACGCGAGTTGTTCTTGGATTGAAGATCATCAACACGCAGGTGGTAGTGCGTCGCAACTGTTCGTTGAATCTGTTCTATTGTAATTCCAGCGCGTTCATCATCTTCGGCGATATTGCGAATCGCGTCTTGCGCGAGCATTTTAGTAATTGGAAGTCCGCGCAGAGATGAAATCGCAACCAATCTGACGAGTGAACCTTCAAGCTCACGAATGTTGCTTTTCACTTTGCCCGCAATGAAAAAAGCTACCTCGTCTGAAAGGGGAACGCCATCAAGATCAGCTTTGCGCTTAAGGATAGCTACTTTAGTTTCAAGATCAGGAGGTTCGATGTCGGCGATCAGTCCCCACTCAAAACGCGAATGCAACCTTTCTTCGAGCGTTGGTATTTCGCGCGGCGGGCAATCTGAGGTAATGACAATCTGCTTTTGTCCATCATAGAGCGCATTGAAAGTGTGAAAAAACTCTTCCTGAGTTCGTTCTTTGCCAGCCATAAACTGTATGTCATCGGTTAGAAGCACGTCGATTGATCGGTACTTCTCGCGAAAAGTTTGCGTCTTGTCGTAACGAATGGCGTTGATCAACTCGTTCATAAACTTTTCAGCTGAAATATATGACAAACGCAGATACTTATTACGCTCTTTAATCGATTGACCGACGGCATGCATCAAATGAGTTTTGCCAAGCCCCACACCCCCATATATATAAAGAGGATTGTAGGTTTTTCCCGGAGCCTCGGCGACAGCAAGCGCTGCGGCATGAGCAAACTGGTTACAGGAACCTACAACAAAGGTTCCGAATGAGTATTTATGATTGAGTGTGAGTTCTAAAGGCTCGATGTCAACAAAGGTTGTAGCACCGGGTGAGAGACCATCCGCTTCGGCTGCCTCTAAAAGCGAAAAAAGGCTCGGCGTTCTGTTCTTCCTCTCGCCAGTGTTGACTTCTTCTTCACTACTGATAAACGATTTAGTTTTGTGCGCTTCCTCGGCTCCAAGCGGTGTGATAGGACTTTCGCCGTCCTCATCATCAATCGCCCAGTCAACATGGTAAGTTGCCAAGTCTAATTCGTTTAGCGAAGCGTCAAGAACATCTGAGTAATTGGAACTAACCCAATCCTTAACCACCTGATTGGGCGCACGCAGATGCAGGACTTGACTTGCCTGGTCGCAACCTTCGAATTGTATGTTGCGAAACCATGTTTCAAAGCTTTGATGGTTAAGTCTTTTCTCAACTGCTTGAAGAATGTTATTCCACATCTCTTGTCTAATTACAGTGCTCATGGCTCGATTTCTCCGCTATATGGAAATCTATTACATTAAAGGCCGTGTCTCGAATACATACATAACACTAAACTTACCTGCTAAAGCTATGCTTTGAGGCATCCCTCTAAACGTGTTGTAAATGCACTAACTTGACTTGTTTTGAATTGATTCGATGAATGTTTTCCACAGAGTTTTCCACAGGCTGTGGAAAACTCTTGCATACCTAAAGTGAAGCTTTAAGTAACCTAAAATCAATCACTTACAAGTGGTAACGCGTGTAAAAGCGGGCGGAGACTAGCACATTAAAAACGTAAAATGCAAGAGAAATCCACAGCCTCCAAAAGCTTCTTAAAGACGTCTTTCAGGAAGCAAGTTTTTCCTTGTAATAACCGGAGCTTTCATGGAGATAGAACGATTTTGGAACAGATCTTGGATAATGAAGGAAGTTGGTGTAAAAACATCCACGCGATGGCGCAAGCCTTAGCAACTCACTAAACTCAATAGTCGCCCTTCTTGACAGGAATAGCCTTGCCTGTTTAGTCTAACTACTTTCGGCAGAGGAGAAGATGATCAATCATGGCAAAACGTACTTTCCAACCGAACAATCGGCGTCGTGCCAAAACGCACGGGTTCCGCCTTCGCATGTCAACGAAAAGCGGCCAATTGGTGCTGAAAAGGCGGCGAGCAAAGGGGCGCAAGCGACTCACCCCGACCCATTATTGAAAGGGGAGGAACCACTTAACAAAGGGATGCGATTGCGGGATTCATCTGAATTTCGCACGGTTTATGACCATGGTAAGCGGTATGATGGCAATCTTATGACCGTTTTCGTTTATCCAAATACTCTAGGGCGTCATAGATTCGGCATCACTGCCTCACGCAAAACAGCGTCTTCTGCTGTTCAACGTAACCGTATGAAACGTTTGTTGCGCGAAAGTTTTCGGCTTAGCCGCTTCCAATTAGCTGAATTATGCGTGCATTACGACTGGGTACTTAATGCGAAGCGTTCATTGCTCAAGGTGAAGCTTATCGCTCCCTTGCAGAATTTCCAGGGCGTTGTCGCTCGCGTCGCAGACGAAGAACCTCATGCCATTGGAGGGGAGAAGCAGCAACACTCGTGAGATTCATCTTTGTCAATATATTGGCTATTTACAGAGCCTTTGTTTCTCCTCTGCTTCCTCCTTCGTGTCGCTTTGTTCCAACTTGCTCAGAGTACGCGTGTGAAGCTATCAATCGCTATGGATCTCTGCGCGGAAGCTGGATGAGCCTTCGTCGCCTTTCACGTTGCCACCCCTTTCACCCCGGCGGTTACGATCCGGTCAGATAGATAGAGACAGCAAATACAAGGCGAATATCGCTAATCTAATCCCGAGCTTTTCCCGTAATCTTAGTTAACATGGAACAAAAACGTCTTGTTTTGGCTCTTATACTTTCCACGATCATCCTCTTCGGGTGGCAGTATTTACTTCGTCGCTACTATCCTGAACAGCCTATAGTTGAAACTACTCAACAAACGGCGAGTAACACGCCGCTTCCTTCCCCCCAGAACAACGTCGCATCCAGCCCTCCTCAGCAGTTCGAAGTCAGCACTGGTTCTACTGACGCAACGCCGCAGCAAACCATAACTGTTGCCACGCCGCTCTATGACGTAAAGCTTGACAGTCGCGGGGCAGTCGCCACAAGTTGGGTAATTAAGAAGAATAAAGATACTGAACGCCCGCTCTACTCCGTCGCGGGAGACAAACGCAATCCGCAACCGCTTGAGCTTATCTCGGCTGAAGGTTTACGACGGGAGCCGCGCGAAACACCGCTGCGCCTTATAACAGGAGACGCTAGTCTGGATGCTGCGCTTTCATCTGGAAATTACAGCGTTAGCGAAAACGGAAGCAGTAGCGGAGAAGTTCGCTTGGAACTACAGCCAGGCGAATCTAAGCAAGTGGATTTTACCCTGCGCGATGAAGTTTCTGGTCTCGATGTCACAAAAAGCTTCACCTTCAAAGCGGATAGCTACCAGGTTGATCTCGGAGTAAAGATCGCACAGAACGGTCAAGTGATTCCTGGGGTAAAACTCGCGGTTGGGCCAAGC
>JACCTF010000509.1 GCA_013812565.1 Pyrinomonadaceae bacterium
TACGGCGGCTTACAACAATGCGCGCCGCGACGTGGTGGCGATTGCCGTCACGAGTCAGATACGAACGCCGCTCTCGTTCGGAGAAGTCATCGTGGGCGACTGGTCAAACGCCGGACTGCTCAAACCATCCGTCATCAAGCCCATCTTAACGACCATCGAGCAAGGTTTGGTGCTGAACACGCTCGGACGTTTGTAGACGCCCGACATGGATGCTCTGCGGCAAGCACTGCGCGTCATGCTCGGTTGAATTGCGGAACTAACTTTATGGCGAAGAAGACGAAACTCGAATTGACATGGATCGGGAAGGACGAGCGCCCGCGCCTTGAGCCGCGTATTCTGATGGAAGATGCGGGGCTTTCTTATCATGCGGCGCGGCGGGTGATCTCCGGCTTCCGTCGTTGCCTGTATCCGGTTCAGAAATTTGATTCCGATTCAGAGCGCCGCTTCGCTGTGTTGCTCGAAGATGACGCGACGGTTGGCAAGTGGTTCAAACCGGCAAGAGGCGAGTTCAAGATTCATTACAGTCAAGAACAGACATACGAACCGGATTTTGTGGTCGGGACAGAGCGAGCGAAGTTCATATGTGAGCCGAAACGCCGAAACGAGATGGATGATGAGACCGTCAAAGCCAAAGCCCGCGCTGCCGTGAAGTGGTGTGAAGCGGCAACCAAGCATGAGTTGGAACATGGCGGCAAGCCGTGGCACTACTTGCTGATTTCACATGACGCAATCACATCGAACATGACGCTCGCAGGTCTCGCGGCGGCGCATACCGCAACGGCAATATGAAACAAAAGCATTGTTGATGAGGTGGAAAGAGATGGTGAACGAAGCTGCCGCATCGGGAGATGGACAAGAGCCGAATACTGTCGCGCTCGTATGCATAGAATGTGAGTTGACGATTAACACGATGTCTAACAGCCACACGACCAGAGCGGGAGCGGCAGTCTGCCTTGAATGTGTCACCGCCTACTACGTCGCGTGTGCGGGCTGCGAACAGTTCATCCCCCAGGATGAAGCGCGAACGCGCTCTGACCTTGTGCTCTGCCCCGAGTGCTATGCTAAGCCGTCGGGTGTCGCGGGCGCGAGCGTGCTCGATCAATCCGGCATCGAGTCGTTGATCGCAGAGTACACGGCCCTCCACGCGGAAGAAAAACGCATCGGCACGCGGATGGAAGAAATTAAGGAACTATTGAAAGATGTTGCCGCGACGCAGCCGCGCGTGTCGGGAGCGGTCACAATGCGCGCCGGAGATCGGGCGGTGAAATGCAGCTTCCGCACAACGCTCAAGTGCGATGCGGAAGCAGTTGAGCGGTTAGAACAGACGCTCGATCAGAACGAGTTCGGTGAGTTGTTCGAGCGCAAAGTCACGTACAGCCCGCATAAAGAGCCTGTGCAAGAGTTTCTAAGCATGACTGACGACGCGCACGAAGAAGCGCGCGAGTTGTTACGTGCTGCCGTGCGCGAAACCGAAACCGCGACGCTCACCATCGTCCCGAAACCAAAATCATAAACGTCCGCACACGCCGCAACTCCCTCGCTATGTCCATCCCTGATGACCTAAACCAATCACAATCCTTCGCCACCGAGCGGATGCTTGGCGCACAGCGCCTTGCGCAGTACGTGTCTCGCAACCGCTGCGAGCGTTACCTGCGCCTCGCGCTCTTCCCGTCCGAAGGCAACGAACTCAGGACGCGCTACGGCGTCATCTTCGAGCCGCTCTCGCCGCTGCTTTCGGCTGAGGGACAATCCTTCGAGCGCGACAAAGTCGAAGAGCTGCGCGGGCAGGGTGAGCACGTCGTTGATCTGACGAACAGAAGCGCCGCCGACTTCCTCGACGAGTTGCGTGGACAAGCACCGGGACGTGCTTACTATTACCAGCCGGGGCTAGAAGGGCGCATTGGCGGTTGGTTGTGCGGCGGCCGAGCGGACTTGATTCAGGCGACGCGCTCCAGCGAAGGGGCGTTCCATCTAGTCATCATCGACATCAAGGCGAGCGTGCGGGAGACGGTCGGCTTCCGTTTACAGGTCGCCTTCTACGCTGTGCTGCTGGAAGAATTGTTGCGTGCAAATAGTTTAGATCTTCAAGAGATGCAAGGCGCGATTGCCGCACGCGACTCAGAGTTTAGAGCGAGCGCGTGGAACACTTTTGACCTCACACTTTTCACAGATGAAATCAACCGGCTCGTCGCCGCGTCAGACTCGGATGTGGCGCGTGCCGCGGCGACCTCTTTCAGCACCGCGGTTTATCATCTTGGCTCCCATTGCGACGGCTGTCCCTACAACGCGCTCTGCTTTGTGGACACCGCCGAGCGCGAAGACTTATCGCTTGTGCCGTATCTCACCGCAACAGAGAAGCGCGCCCTTCATTCAGAGGGTATCAATACCGTCAGCGACTTATCGGGGTTGATAACCTACACAGCGCGCGGCGTTGAAACCGCACCGGGTTGTGACCGGGAGGTTAATCGCGTAAGTGGACATTGGGCGCTCGGCGCACGGTTGCCGACTCTCGCACAGCGCGCCCGCGCTGCACTTGCACAGAGTGACAAAGGGGTTGAGCACCGGCGCGCTCTCTACGCTTCTAACTGGGGTTCGCTTCCAGACACGAATCAGTATCCCGACCTCGTCAAAGTCTTCGTTGACGCGCAGCGCGACCACATCCAAGACCGGCTCTACATGCTGGCGGCGAGCGTCACAGGTCCGCGCGGCTCGGCGAACGTAATCGAGATGATGGACGCTGTGCCTGACCTTGCAGACGAACAACGCTTGCTCGTTGGGTGGCTGCAAAAACTGCTGCCCGCCGTCAAGCGCGTTGCCGACTCATCTGACGCCCCGCTGCACGTTTACCTGTTCGACCGTCGTGGGCAGCGTTCGCTGCTCGATGCGCTCGCCCGCCACTTCGATGCCCTGTGCGGTATTCCAGCCTTCTACGATTTGCTGACTTCGACGCCGGCACTCACGCAGAGCATGATCTCTTTTCTCGGCGACGAAGTCTCGGAACGACAGAACCTCGGCGCAATCTGCCACAACCTTTACGAAGTCGCGGCGGCGCTTGGGTTCAAGTGGCGTGACGGAGAGGTGAATATCCCGGCGAAGTTTCGTTCACGCATCTTCGATAACCGGCGACTCTACAGCCGCGATGCGGAGTCTGCAAAGTTCCACGTTGAGAG
>JACCTF010000546.1 GCA_013812565.1 Pyrinomonadaceae bacterium
ATCCAAGCGGTCCTTTCGTTCCCGGTGGGATTACCATTGTCACTTCTGGGGAGACGTTCACGCGGATAAAACATTTCGACTCAGCTGGTTAACGGATTTCACAGCTTCATCATTGTAATACCGGTAAGGGTTTTATCCAGAACTTAAATTGATTTCAATCCAAAGCAAGTGTAATATAGGCAAGCCTTTTGACCCACAATCCGCCTTCGCCAGAGGAGCCTTTCACGATGCCTTCCACCACCCTGGTTGATAGCGGCTCGGTCGAGCCTCGCGAGACCGCCCAACTCACACTCTTTAACCAACGTACCGCCGCCCCCTTCGTCAACAAGTCACTCTCCGAGGAGACCCGCCGCCTCTACCACCGAGTCATCCGCGACTTCTTCACCTTCGTTGGATCGAAGAGTGAGACACACGTCAACCAGGAGGATGTCCTCCGATGGCGTGATCATCTGCTGCGTGACGGCAAGCGTGCTTCCACCGTCGCGCTCAAGCTGAGTGTGTTGCGCTCGTTCTTCGAGTACCTGCGAGCCTACGGGCACATCGCGCTCAACCCGGCATCGACACGGCTTGTGCCGCCGCCACCTGTCGCGGAAGATCCTGCGGGGCGTGCGCTGGTCGCCAAGGAGGCTCGCTACCTGTTCGCCGCCCCTGACCGCAGTAAGTCTGCCGGGGCGCGCGATTATGCGGTGGTGCTGATCATGGGGCGGATGTCTTTGCGGGTGGCGGAGGTTGCCGCGCTGCGAGTCTCGTCGATGATGTGGAGTCATGGTATGGCGATCATCAAGTTCCGTGTCAAGGGGGGAAGGGAACGAAGGCTGCCGCTACCTGCTGAGGTTAAGGAAGCGATCCACGAATACCTCAAACTGGACCGATCAAGGAGACGGATCGCTGGCACGGACGGGCCTGATGCTTACCTGTTTCAGCCACACACCAACCCGCGCACGCTCGTCTACGACAAGCCGCTCTCGACGCGCATGATCTGCCGGTTGGTGGGGAGGTATGCAGAGTATGCACAGCTGGGGCACGTCTCGCCGCATGATCTGCGAAGAACAGCGATCACCAGAGCGTTGGATCTGGGTTATAGCATCCGCGAGGTGCAGATGATGAGCGGACACAAGGACATCCGTTCGTTGATGAAGTACGACCGGGGCAGAGAGAACCTGGAGAAGAATCCAGTAAACAAGCTGCACTATGATGATTCAGGACGCTCGCCCGTATCGAACATGAGGTAGGAGGATAAAGCTATGGATCTGCAAGCCTTCAGGCGTCTCTTCAAGTCGACACCCCCCCCGGCTGGATTAAGCCTGGCGCTAGAAGCTTTGTGGTACGACGCACGTGGGAAATGGAACAAAGCACACGAACTGGTCCAGGCGCAAGATGACGGCATAGGAGCGTGGGTGCACGCTTATCTGCACCGGAAAGAAGGGGACATGTCGAATGCCGCTTACTGGTATCGTCGTGCGGGGGAGCCCGTGGCGCAAGCGCCGCTGGTTACGGAATGGAAGGAGATGGTCGAGCGCCTGCTGCATTAGTCCAATCGGTAACATCTCATATAAGGATCCAACAGAGTAGGGAAGCCGGATGGAGCGGGGTTGCGTAATTTCGATCAAGGTTGAAGGGGTGCTTGAGTGAGTTTCAATTTTCAGCTCACCGCATCGACATGCTGATAGCACAAATACCGCATTTGTGTCGGCTCCCTGAGTTCGCACCACGCTGCATCAAACGAACTGCTAATCAAGCGAATCTGGGGCGGACAATTTCCTGAGCAGCTACAAGTGACGAAATTTCAGTTGACATTTTCCTTAGTGGGCTAGTTTCATTGATAAGCACTCTTGCTGATTTCATGCGGGTTTGAGAGCATTGAAGCTTAACTCCGCACTATTTTTCTCAGCAGAGGCCTGATCATGAAATCTTCCCCATCATTGCACTGTCCGCACGGGTGTGGGACAGTTGAGCAAGATTTCAAGTTGGTGGAATGCTATGGCCCACACCGCACTCCACTCTATCGCTGTTTGAAGTGTAGACAACGTTTTAGCTCACGTCATGCGAGCGTCTTTGTTGGTTTTCACACTGATGATGCAACCATCTACCGCGTCCTCAAGGCCCTCGCCGAAGGCACTGGCATGCGGGCGACAGCTCGCATCTTTGACCTGCACAAGGACACGGTGGCGGGCATCCTTGAGCAGGCCGCACGCCATTGTCAGCAAGTCACTGAGCGGCTTATAGCCAACTACCATCTCGACGAGTGCCAATTGGACGAGCTCTGGTCATTTGTCAAAAAAAGGAAGCGCGCCTTTCAGCACTTGAGAAGTTGGCCGCCATCTATGGGAACCAGTGGGTGTGGGTCGGGTTTGATCCGCGTCACAAGGTCGTCGTGCACTTTGTCGTCGGACGGCGGATCCAGGCCAATGCCAAGCAATTTGTAGCAGGTATCAAACGCCGCTCGGACGGCTACTTCCCGCTGTTCGCCTCCGATGAACTGGTTCACTATAAGCATGCGCTGCTGGCGGCCTATGGTGTCAAGAAAGAGTTTCCACGTACTGGCAAGCGCGGTCGACCACGGAGCCCCGTGTTCATCGCACCCCCTGAGTTGCTCTATATGCAGGTGGTCAAGCGCCGCAAGCATGGACGAGTCATAAAAATTAGTACGCGAGTAGTGTTTGGTAGCGAGGAGGCGGTCACGGCCAAACTCAAGTGC
>JACCTF010000564.1 GCA_013812565.1 Pyrinomonadaceae bacterium
GACCAACTTCAACGCCTTCGCCGGCTTCGGCACGCAGTGACCGAACCGCACGCGCGACCCGAACCTGCCCGACGACGAGCGCAACGTCGCGCGCTACTTCGACACGTCCGCCCTCACCGTCGCGCCGCAGTTCACCGTCGGCGACTCGTCACACAACCGCGTCAGAGGTCCCGGCCATCGCATGCTGAACGTCGCATTCATCAAGCGGAACTGATGGCGCTTACCTTACTGGCGGCGGTGCTATATTCGTCGGTCGGGCAGGGCGGCAATGAGCGGCTACTTGGCGGCGATGGCACTCGCCGGCGTTGCGTCCGCCGTAATGCGCCCCGCCGCGCTCGTCCTGAACATACTCGTTTCGGGAATTGCGGTCGTCGGTTCGCGCGAGCGGGTTGCTTCTCGTGGCGGCTGTCCCTGCTCTTCGCCATCGCTTCGGTGCCGCTCGCCTTCGTCGGCAGGATGGTTACTTTACCGGGCGCACTCTACAAACAGATGAGCTCGTGTTTTACCAATTGGGTTGAAAAAGAGTGGTCGAATTTAGGATGCTTGGGTTGTGAAGACACAAGCAAAGATAGCCCTATTTCCGACCACGTCGCCAGTCTATCTTGCGGCGACCGCGATTAACAACTTGATTCAAGTTCTGCCTGCTGGCACGGACTATTTCCTCGGCGTCGTGTTGGTGACCATGCTGACAGGACACTTGGCTCACTCCAAAGGGAGTCTGGCGCGTGCGGTCTTTCCTTTTGTGAGCCACTTGCGGTGGGGTTGGCATGGTTGCGAAAGAGCCTTGGAGCGTGGTCGGGTCAGTATGGATGAGCTGTTTGATCGCAGCTACGAATGGTGTGTCACAGAGTTGGCCGCAGAGGGTGTCCGTCTTGGGTCAGAGCAACGAGAAGTGCAAGCCTTGGATAGTTCGACCATTGCTCGTTTTCGCGCCCTGAAACGGTTGGAAGCGGCAGGCCGTGGCTATTGGGGACGAGCCGGAAAGGCGGTTCGTGCCAATATTGTCGCGTCAGTCAATAGCGTCGTCTTCATCGGTGGCATTCGGTGCGGGTTAGTGCGCCGCACACGCTTTGGCGAAAGCCCGGAAGCGGCAGTCGCTCACTTGTGGAAAGAGTTGCCGGTATGCGATGGGCCACGATTGTTGGTTGTGGATGCGGGCATTGCTACCAAAGAGCAGTTCACGCGTGCGACGCAAGAGGACGCTTTGATGGGACGCTTGCGCCGGAATGCGAAGTTGAGAATGTCGCCACCGCCACGCACTGGAAAGCGCGGTCGTCCGCTCAAACATGGAGAAGTCGTGCATCCCGGCGGTGTTGAGCCGGAAGTCGCGGCGCCTGAAGATGTGTCTGTCGAAGGCGCGGTCGGCCGTGTCAGATTGCGGCGCTGGAGAGCCGTGCATTACGAGGAGTATCCTGAGACGGTGTTTGATGTCGTGCGCGTTGACGACCCAGCCTATGATAAACCGTTGTTGATTGGCTCAACCGCCCGTGAGTTAAGCGCCGCAGAGTTTTTGCAAGGCTACCGGATGCGCTCGACGATCGAGACCAACTTCTATGTCGGACAAGACTCGTGCGCGATGGAGATGCCGAGAGCCTTTACCGAGCAGGCCGTGACCAGACGAATCAGTTTGGCGTTGTTGGCAGGCTCGTTGCTCAAAGCCATCGCCGCGCGTTGCGACCCCCTTGCAGTAGGTCCATGGGATAGAAAACCGCAACGCACGGGCGGCCGCCTTGCACACTTTCTGAGCCAACACGCCGCGAATTTTGCGGCTTTAGCTCTTGAAGGAGTAGCTCCGAGAAACTACCAGAAAAATCAAAATGCTAATGTTTCAAAGAACTTGCGGCTAAAGCCAGCCGCTTAATTGGTAAAACACGAGTTATACGAACAATAAAAAAGCCCCGATGAAGTCGGGGCTTTTTTGCATCTGCTAAGGGGCATTATGGTTTGTAAGGAAGATGCCGCCATACGGGCAACAAGCAGGCTTGGCTTCCGCGTCCGTCCTTCAACCCTTCCCCTACCTGATAGCCTCCGTCCGCCAGGAATCTCCCCAGCTGCTGCTTTGTCGATTCGCAGTCCATAGCCACCACCCAGAAGCGGTCTTCACGCACATCGGCAATGTTCTTGACGGCCGCGACTTGCACCACCCAGGAGTGGTCTGGCTGCACATCGATAGTCTTCCTGACAGCCGCGACTTGAAACCTTCCTTCGTTAGCTTGTTCCAAATAGTACCTTATTATTTGGAGTACCCAGCCGTCCCCGAAATCGTAAACCATAATGCCGCCCTTCTGGGAAGGTTCGGCTCGGATCATCTGGTTGACCATAATGTTCCATCCCCTTCCGTGTGCGCCGCTCCTCTCTGTAAATCCGGCCAGCGCGGCCCACCCCACCATCAGCAGCACAATCGCGCTCCTCACCCACCTCGGCCGCAGCCGCTGGACGGCGACCGCCACTAGCATCAGGTATGGTACAGCCACGATGATATGAGGACCCATATTCCAGACCGAGTACGGAAGCACCCAACTGGCGGAGAAAGCGACGGCAGTGGGCACGAACGAGAACAGCGCCAGCCACCAGAAAGTAGCCGCCTGACTGCTATCTTCAGCTTGTGACCGGCGCAGCGCGTGCCACCCCCACAAC
>JACCTF010000607.1 GCA_013812565.1 Pyrinomonadaceae bacterium
GTCCAAGATTATGCAGAAGGTTGTCAAAGCAACCGGGTCGGCTATATCGAAGGATGGTATGTAGATTCCGATCTTCGAATGACGGGCGTCGGTCGATTGCTGGTTCAAAAAGCTGAGGATTGGGCGCGTTCAAAAGGCTGCTTCGAAATGGCCTCTGACTGCGAACTCGGCAATGACATTAGTTTGGCTGCTCACTTGAAGGTGGGGTTTGAAGAAGCATCCCGGTCGATTCATTTCAAGAAGAAGTTATAAGTTGTAGGGTAAAAGACATGCCTATCTACCACCGCTTAGGAGAGATTCCGCGCAAGCGTCACATCGCATTTCGTCAACCTGACGGTTCCCTCTATGCCGAGGAGTTAATGGGCAACAAAGGATTCGTCGGGCCTTCCTCGCTGCTCTACCACCTGCACCGGCCCACCCAAGTTTTGAGCGTTAAGCATTACCGCGACATGCAGCTCGAATCCGACGGCGAACCGTCTTTTCGTCACCGTCACTTCAAGACCAAAGCCGTGACTCCCGCCGCCAGTCCGACTATCGACCGAATGCCGCTTCTGTTCAACCAAGATGTCCGACTCTCGACCGTGCTTCCCAAAAGCGAAGATGATTTCTTCTACCGCAACGCGCAAGGGGACGAACTCGTCTACGTTGCGGAAGGCGCGGGCGTGCTCGAATCGCAGATGGGCGAACTGCGTTTCCGGCGCGGCGACTATCTTGTGATCCCGTGGGGCATACTCCACCGCTATCGCTTCGCCGAGCAAGGGATGCGCTTGCTTGTCATCGAAAGCCACAGCTACATCCGCACGCCGAAGCGCTACCGCAACGAGCACGGGCAACTACTGGAGAGCGCGCCCTACAGCGAACGCGACATTCGCCGTCCTGAGCACCTGCCGGTTTACGATGATAAAGGCGAGTTTCGCATTCTCGTCAAGAAAGGTAACAGCCTGACTGAAATGATTATCGATCATCACCCATTTGATACGGTCGGGTGGGATGGCTACTACTATCCGTGGGCTTTGAACATCGCGGACTTCGAGCCGCGTGTCGGACGCGTACACCTTCCGCCGCCCGTTCATCAAACATTTGAAGCAGATAGTTTCGTCGTCTGTTCATTCTGCCCGCGCCCCTACGACTTCGACCCTGAAGCAGTTCCGGCTCCCTACAATCACTCGAACGTGATGTCGGAAGAAGTCATCTTCTACGCTTCTTCGGAATTCATGTCGCGCAAAGGCATCGAGTACGCGTCGTTGACTCTGCACCCGGACGGCCTTCCACACGGCCCGCATCCAGGCCGCACCGAACAATCCATCGGGATGACACACACGAACGAATTAGCTGTGATGCTCGATACGTTTCATCCACTTGAAGTCAGTAAACAAGCGTTGACAGTTGAAGACAAAGATTACTACCGCTCATGGATTGAGGAAGCAGCGACGCCGACGAGCGACAGTCGTTCGTCTTACCCTTCCCTGCCGCTTACCGATTAAACCAGTGGTGACCAGTGACGAGTGACCAGTGACGAGTGACCAGGAAAGCACAGAGCACAAAGATTTCTTTCAGTTTGACGACTGCACGCGCAGTGTTTCAACCCTTCATCCGCTGAACGTTCTTCTCACCGAGATCATCGACTACGCCGGACTGTTTCCGCCGAGTGAGTTGGGGATGAGCCAAGCGGTTCGTAACTACGCACGGTATCTTGGTAGTGAACACGCGTGGATGCTCGGACGCTTCGTCGTTCCCGCGACACGGTTGATGGAGTTCGCGCGAGCGGCACAAGATTTCTTGCCGTGCGATCCGACGGCGCGCCCGTGGCGGCTAAGCGTACTCCTTGGTTCTGACATCGAGAGAGAGGTTGAAAGCGTTCTCCGCTTCAACGAACTTCATCGCGAACCCGTAAACACGGGCACTGCCGTTGTCGATGCCATTGAGTTGAAAATCTCGCACGCGGAAGATGTTCGACGCGCCACGGAAACAATCGCTTCCCTAACGGAAGTAACAGCTTTTGATATTTACTTTGAGACGCCGCTTGCCGATAACTTAAGCGAGTTAATCCACGTGATTGCGCAAGTGGGCGCACGCGCCAAGGTGCGAACCGGCGGAGTTACGGCTGAAGTGATTCCGTCAACTTCGAGTCTGCTTAGCTTCATCGCAGCGTGTGCGCGGGCGAACGTTCCTTTCAAAGCTACGGCCGGGCTTCATCATCCGCTTCGCGCGGTTCATCCCTTAACTTACGAGCAAGACAGCCCTTCCGCTACGATGCACGGTTTTCTCAACGTCTTTCTCGCCGCCGCCTTTCTGCGCAACGGAATGAATATGGATCAAGCCGCCCGGTTGCTGGAGGAACATGACGCACAGAATATTCGCTTCGGTGCTGATGGAGTCGCTTGGCGGGATCACCGGCTCAGCGTCGATCAACTCCGCGAAGCGCGCGCGAAGTTAGCCTGCTCCTTCGGTTCATGTTCATTCGAAGAGCCGATCCAAGAACTGCAAATGATCAACTTGCTATGAGCCATACGGTCAACCACACACACGATCCGCGTTTGCGCAGTTGGGTGAAATCATCCAATCCAGGCCAGACGGATTTTCCCATCCAGAATTTGCCCTTCGGTGTATTCAAGCGAAGGAGCAACGATGATGCGCCGCGCGTCGGCGTCGCGATTGGCGATCAGATACTCGACGTTAGGGCTTGCGACAAAGCGAATCTATTTGAGGGTGAAGCGAAAGCGGCAGCAGCGGCGTGCGAGAGTTTATCGCTTAACAAGCTGATGTCGCTCGGAGAAGACGAGTGGTCAGGGCTGCGAAGTCGTTTGAGTCTATTGCTCCGTGAAGATAACAATGAAGTCGAACATCACAAGCAGATCATTGAGAATCATCTTGTGCCAATGACTGAAGCTGAGATGTTGATGCCCGTTGAGATCGGCGATTACACGGACTTCTATGCTTCGCTGTACCACGCGACGAACGTGGGCAGCATGTTTCGTCCGGATAATCCGCTGCTTCCGAATTACAAATATGTTCCAATCGGTTATCACGGCCGAGCGTCTTCCGTAGTGGTGAGCGGCACAGGGGTCAAACGTCCGCACGGGCAGACTCAAACGAACGAAGGCGAACCACCAACCTTTGCGCCCTCAAAGCTGCTTGATTATGAAATGGAAGTTGGTTTCTTCGTCGGCCCAGGCAACAAGCTCGGCGAACCGGTTGCGATTGAACGGGCCGCGCAACACATCTTCGGTTTGTGTCTCGTCAACGATTGGTCGGCGCGCGACATACAGAGATGGGAGTATCAACCGCTCGGCCCATTCTTGGCGAAGAGCTTTGCGACCACCATCTCGCCGTGGGTTGTGACGATGGAAGCTCTCGCGCCGTTTCGCACAGAGGCGTTTGCCCGTACCGCGGGCGACCCCGCGCCGCTCGCGTATCTACAATCACCGACTGACCAGGAGCAGGGCGGCATCGATCTCACGCTCGAAGTTTGCCTCGCGTCCCGGCAGATGCGCGAGGCCGACATCCCGCCCGCGCTTCTTACGCGTGGTAATTTCCGGGACATGTACTGGACCATCGCGCAGATCTTGACGCACCATGCGAGCAACGGTTGCAACTTACGGACAGGTGATTTGATCGCCAGCGGCACCGTCTCTGGAAGCTCAAAAGAGTCGCGCGGCTGTTTGCTCGAACTCACATGGCGCGGCACCGAACCCGTTCAACTGCCCGGCGGCGAGACGCGTCGCTTTCTACAGGATGGCGATGAAGTGATTATGCGCGGCTACTGTGAACGCGCGGGGTTCGCACGTATCGCGTTCGGAGAATGTCGCGGAATGGTATTACAGGCCGATGGTGTGTAGAAGATTCTGGAATGGTGTGTGAATGGAGCGTCCCGCAAAAGTGAATTCTATTGAGAAGAATTCTTTTTACGTTCTTTGCGCCATACCCAAAAGAAGATGCCGGTTGCGCAAACCGCTCCGATGAAGAGAACCAGCATCACGATCAGCACCAGGAAGAGTTCGGTATTGCCAGCAGTCATCATCTTGCGTTACTAAAAGTTTACGGGCCGGAGCCGCCGAGCACCGAGTGTAGCATTTGCTGTTCGCGCTTGGTATAGCATTTAAGAAAACCATTCAGCCACGAATGAACCGAGAAGCAACACAAAGTAAACCTTTTCAGGAGGGAATGATGAAGATGCGTTTTTGGTTATTGGGAGTGTTTGCAATCTTAACGATTTTCACGCTGTGGAACCCTGTCCAGACGCAGCAAGCGGTTGATGGCAAACGATCAGTGCTGCCCGCTGAGAGCAAGAGCGCGCTTGAAAGCATGACGGCAAGCGATCTGTTGCGGCACACGCGCGTGCTCGCCTCTGATGAATATGAGGGACGTGCGCCCGGCACACGCGATGAAGAATTGACGGTGCGCTACCTGACAGAGCAGTTCAAGCAAATCGGTCTCAAGCCCGGCAACCCCGACGGGACATACATACAAAAGGTTCCGCTCGCCGGCTTCACCGGGCAGAGCACCGCCTCGTTCGATGTCGGCGACAAAAAGATGCAGCTTCGTTTCCCCGATGACTATGTGGCGGTGTCGCGTCGCTTTGTGCCGGATGTGAACGTTGAAAACTCCGAGGTGGTCTTTGTCGGCTACGGAGTGGTCGCGCCGGAGTATGGTTGGGACGACTACAAGGGCGTGGATGTAAAGGGCAAAACGATTGTGATGTTGATCAACGATCCGGCTGTGCCCGATCCAAGCGATCCATCGAAGCTTGATGAAAAGATGTTTCGCGGGCGGGCGATGACCTACTACGGTCGCTGGACCTACAAGTACGAGATAGCTTCCGAGAAAGGCGCGGCGGCCGCCATCATCATTCATGAGACCGGCCCGGCCGGGTACCCTTATGAAGTCGTCTCAGGCAGTTGGGGCCGTGAAAATTTTGACATTCAAAGACCGGACAAGAACATGGGGCGCGTCGGCGTCGAATCGTGGCTTCACCTCGACCGCGCCAAGGAGCTGTTTGCGGCGAGCGGTCAAAACTTCGACGCCCTGAAGAAAGCAGCGCTCAGCAAAGACTTCAAGCCCGTACCGCTTACGGCTAAAGCAACCTTCCAAGTACGCAACAGCTTGCGCGAGATTGAATCGAACAACGTTATCGCCCGGCTTGATGGCGCAGACCCAAAGCTCAAGAACGAGTATGTTGTCTACACTGCGCACTGGGATCATCTCGGGCGCGATCCGAAACTACAAGGTGATCAGATTTTCAACGGCGCGCTCGACAACGCATCCGGCACCGCATCTTTGCTGGAGCTTGCCGAAGCTTTTACCAAGCTGAAGCGGCCACCGAAGCGCACGATTCTATTTCTCTCGGTGACGGCGGAGGAGAAAGGATTGCTCGGCGCGAAGTTCTACGCCGCCAATCCGCTCTACCCACACGAACGCACACTTGCCAACATCAACATGGACGGCGTCAATCAGTGGGGCCGAACGAAGGACATCATCATCGTCGGTTACGGCAATTCGACGCTCGACGATCTGCTGAGCGAAGCCGCTGCCCGGCGAGGCCGCACGGTGAAACCCGATGCCGAGCCGGAGAAGGGCTACTTCTATCGCTCGGATCATTTCGAGTTTGCAAAACAAGGCGTGCCCGCGCTCTACACTGATTCAGGAACCGAGTATACGGGTAAGTCCGAAAGCTATAGCGAGCAGAAGCGCGACGAGTACACGACGCGCGACTACCACAAGGTTTCGGACGAAGTGAAAGCGGATTGGGACTTATCGGGCGCAGTGGAAGATCTGCACCTGCTCTTTGAGGTCGGCTACGCGGTAGCCGAAGGGAACCGTTTTCCGGAGTGGAAGCCGGGCACAGAGTTTAAGGCGAAGCGCGAGCAGATGTTGCGCAGGCACGGACGCTAACGGTCTGATCGCGTAGCCGCAAAGTAACATGTCGCTGCCTGCTTGAGTTCAATGAAACAGTTGCAAAATCCAAAGGCAAGCCATCAATCAGAAGCTGATGGCTTGCCTTTTTAGTCTTTGAGTCGGTGTTTAGTTTAAGAGCTTCCGACCGCCGTGCCGGTTGTCGGAGCAGCCGCCTTTGCTTGTCCCGGACTTACGCGCGCTTCATGAAGTTCCTCCACGCGCGTCTCGTGCTTAGCAGTGTCGGTGGCGATTTCATCAAGAACAGTTGAGGTGGCCGGGTCTGTGTACTGGATGCTCGAGTACCATGCGTCGTTGACGCCGGTCTGTAGATCGCCGAGGGCGCGCTGCAACAGCGCAACATCATTACTCGACTGGAACCAGCTCTTTAATGTCGCATAAGCCCCGCTGGCAGCCGCTTGGAAAGACTCTTTCTCCCCCAACTCGGCAAGCCGCCCCTCAAGCATCTGAATGTGGCGTAGCTTGGTGCTGTGAATTTCGCGGAAGACCCCACGGAGTTCGGGGTCCGTGGCCTTGTCAGCATAGTTCTCGAATGCTTCGGCCGCATACCGCTCGCCGCGTATCGCGGTGTTGATGGCTGAGACAATCTCACTCTTGCTCGATCCGCCCCACTGCTCGCCGAGTTTCCACCATTCCGCGGTGAGATCCTTTTCATCGGGAAGGGTGACGCCTTTGATGCCGAGGCTCAAGCCCAAACGACGAAGGATCGCGGTGGTGAAGATCGGAAGGTCACCAGGGTGACGTGAGGTAATAAGATTGCCGTCCTCAACAAGCGACTGATCGACGTAATCCGCGCCCGCATTCTGCATGTCTTTGCGAATCGCGCGGTATCCCGTGGCACGCTTGCCTCGCAGCAGGTCACCTTCGATCAGGACCTGTGGCCCATGACAAACGGCCGCAACGAGTTTGTTTTGATGGAGGGCATCTTGCACAAAACGCACCGTCTTCATGTTGATTCGCATCTTGTCAGGAGCCATGCCGCCGGGGATGATCACGGCGTCGAAGTCTGCGGCGCGCGCTTCGGTTGTGGTGGCGTCGGCTTTGATTGAGACCTTACCTTGCTTGCCTTTATACGTTTCATTAGTGCGCGACCCGAGCACTACCACTTCGGCTCCCACGTTGCGCAGGGCTGTGTAAGGAATCTGAAATTCTACGTCCTCAACATCGTTCTCTATCAATATGGCTATCTGTTTGGTGTTTGGTGTTGACATGTCAATGGTTCCTCCGAAGATTATTTTTCTCGACTGAAATTTAACTTGAGTATTTGATATGGTTGGGAGATCTATTTTTGTATCTTTGCGAAAGCGGTGTCGCAAGCACTATGCCAAAATTGATCGCATAAGTCGAACACAGGGTAATGAAACGAATCGCCAGCGCGGCTTGTAGCGCAAACTCGTACAGGCACGTGGCCTTGCTGTTCGCTTACGTTACTCGGGCGGAAAGATGTCGGCGGCAATCTGGATTAAACATGGAAGTTCGCTAAAGGTGAAGCTGCTCCCATTATGAGTGCTTTAGGAAATTTCGTGGGGTTTATGTGGCAGCGGGTCGCAGCAGCCCACGAAAGATGCCTTGCACGGCTACTTGCGCGGCAGGCAGACGGATCGGCGCGAGGCGCGAGTTGGCAGGCCGCAGTTCTACCTCGTTGGCACAACGGTAAAGTCGTTTGAGCGTCGCGCGGCTGCCGTCAACCAGCGCGACGACGATCTCGCCGTTGTGTGCTTCCGTGCGGTTTTCAATGATCGCGATGTCACCATCGCAGATATGTTCGTCAATCATTGAATCGCCGGAAACTTTCAGCGCATAGATGTGCTCGGGTCGCACACGGCCCAAGAGAAAACGCGGCACGCTAATGGTTTCAACCGTTTCTACCGTCTCAAGCGGAGCGCCCGCGGCAACGTGACCAAGTAGCGGCACTTGACACAAGCTGTTGCTCGACGCTTCTTCGAGCGGGACACTTAAACCGAATGCGCCGTTTTCGCGGCGGCGCATCAGAAGGCCACGTCGCTCAAGCGCTTCGATATGTTTGGCAATGGTCGCTTTCGATGATACGCCGAAGTGTCGCGCAACCTGCGCATATGAAGGCTCGTACCCGTGACGCTCCATAAAGTGTGTGATGTAGTCGAGAATCTCTTTCTGACGTTGGGTGCGAGGTTGCATAAGATTGCAAATTTCCTTTTGGACAAAAACAACTCGGAAGGCGCGCGAGGAGTTCGCTACTTAAGCGCGAGCTGATTCTAAGGTGGTGTTAAATAGGCGTCAAGTTTTTGCCGCACAACGTCGCTGTTCAACCGAGCCGAGCGAGCAGCCTTCAACCTGATCTTTAGCATGCTACCTGAGAACGAAGCTACCGAGGCGTGGCGCGGCAACTGATTGTCGATGACGCCGTGAGATTAGCGCGACCTTTGCTTGATGATTGTGACTATTGCACGCAGAGCTTGATTAACTGCCGCTGAATCTGGAAAGACCCTAGCTACATCAGGATCAAGTACCACGATGTTTGTTCCTTCGGCGTACTGCTTGGCATACTTCCCAATCACCGCTTGGCTGAAATCATATTCATCCAACATTTCAACTTCCTGTTTCTGTTTCTCGCTCATAGTCTTTCCTCTCGCGTGACGTTGCTTGCCGCGCGCTGATGATTCTTATGTTCTGCCCTCGAAACGTGTGCACGACAGTTAAGATGTGTTGCAAGGTGGACATTCCCAAGACAACAAACCTTTCTTCTTCATCTGAATGTAGTGGGTCGGGAATTGTTCTGGACAACGGATCTGCGAACACGGTTGATGCTTCAGAAAAGGAAACGCCGTGTTTCGCCAGATTCTCCGCAGCTTTATCCTCATCCCACTCGAACGTTAAACTCATGGCGCAAAGTATAAGCGGGGTTGGTAGGAGAAGAAAGGCATCGAACGAATAGCCCGGACGGCGCGGCGGGTTGACCATGCCGTATCAGGAATGAGAGGATTTCAATTCTCAAAACACCAAACTTTATTGGAGCTTAACAAGATGGAGATCGATAGAAACAAGGTTGTAACACAGGAAGATCTGGGCGAACTGGCACCGATTGATCAGGTTGAGGGGCTTGTGGAAGCCGAGATGAAGCGTATTGAGGGGCGCGCCAAGGAGAGCGTTGCGCAAGGATTGCAGGACGAGGAACTAGAACGTGAGGGACGACGCCTCAAGGAAGAAGGCAAACGAGAATTAGAAGAAGAGCGTCAGAAGCAGTAAGTGCGTAAGGAGCACAGAAGCGGCATAGTTGTCCCGTTACACCCCCATTACACCTTAGCCCGGCCGCTTCATCAATCCGCTTTTTACATCTTCAATGCTTGCTCGACTGCTTGACGCATCTTGGCCGGGGTTCGCCGCGGGTTATACCCGATGAAATGTTCAAGGACGCGGCCATCGCGGGTTATCACAAGCGTCTGTGGGATTGACCCGTTGCCGCGCATCAACGACGCCGCCAAATCTCTTTCGGCCCATCCGATCTTGTAGTTGATCGCAAACTCTTGTGCGAAGTCGCGCACTGTCTCGGCATCATCCTGTAGCGGGTCTACATCCAGCCCAATCACTACTAAGCCCTGCGCTTGGTACTCTTTGCTCATCGCGACGAGATGCGGAATCTCATCGCGACACGGCGGACACCAAGTGGCCCACAAATCCAGCACCACGACTTTACCGGCATAATCCGATAATTTGAACGATCCGCCATCAAGCGCTTTGATATCTTCGCTCATAACACTTGCTGGCAAAGCGTTCGCCGTTCCGCTTCCAGTCCTAACGCCCGCGACGCCGTTTGCATTCGATACCTGTTCAGCCTTTCCGCCGGCGACGTTCACGGCTGGCTTCGTTTCGTTCACAGAACTGCAACTCGGCATACCACCAGCTATCACCAAGGCACCGAGGATAGAACCAAGTGCGGCGCGCGAGGCGAGGGTTATAGAAAGCCGTCCGTTTTGTGAACACAACTTTTTCGCAGAGGCCATAGGATTAAATCTACCTTTGATCTTAGAAAGGATATATC
>JACCTF010000617.1 GCA_013812565.1 Pyrinomonadaceae bacterium
GCCATCAATTGACACTTTCGAGGCACTGCCTTTGTTGGTACCATTTTGGAAAATCACCCATTGACCGTCAGGTGAACAGAGGGGAAATCGTTCGCTCCTACCGTTGGTTAACTGCTTCAGATTGCCGCCATTTAGGTCCATTCTCCAGATGTTTGAAGATCCTGCACGTTCATAAGTAAAAACAACATAGCGACCGCCGGAACAAACCGATGGATGACGGTCAGCGCCCGGATGAGTTGTCAATTGTTTTTGATCCGTCCCATCTGCGTTCATCATCCAGACATCATCATTGCCGCCGGCATTTGAGGAATAAACTATCCTGCCGTCGGAAGTCCATGAAGCGGCGGACTTCCCGCTCCCGGAGGTGATCTGCGTGGCGCGGCTACTATTTTCCATTGATGCAACCCACACATCAGAAATCCGCTCTGACTGTACAGTCGCCAGCGTGCTGAAATCTTTAGTAAGACTGACACCTTGGTAACTGTTCGGATCATTAGTAACTCTGTGTACTCTGCCTCCCTGACGAGACACGTACCACAGCTGAGACACTCCAGAAGATTGTTCAGCAGCCGCCGCGATGATTAACCCGCTTCCATTTCCTAGCCACGCAACCTGTCCAGCATTTGACCATCTCTGCGAAGTTAGCGATTTTTCCGCTCCACCCTCGACCTCGACCTCAATCACTGTATCAGACGATCCGCCAGCGAAACCCCTGACGACACAAGCGATGGTCTTTCCATCAGGCGACCATGCTGGCCCAATGGCATTTCCCCGCTTTAGCGAATCAGGTTGCTTACGCGTAGCAAGTTTCTGTTCTCCGGTGCCATCAGTGTTCGCGACGATCAAGGCGGTCTCTTCCCAGTCTGCGTAATTACGGACAAAAGCCAGATGTTTGCCATCAGGAGAGAACGTTACGACGCTATCAACACCATCTATCACCCTTCGTGGCGTACCTCCTAATACAGGCACTTGGTAGAGCGTGGTTACGAGGTTATTTCTTTCAAACATCACATAGTAGACATAATCGCCGTCGGGTGAGAAAGTTGCTCCACGGTACACAACCTCAGCGGGCGGAACGATTTTGACAGTGCTTAGCGTCGCCACCTGTCTGATCCACAAACTCTGCTCTCCGCCTTCATCAACCGTATGCACTACATATCTGCCATCCAGCGAGATGGCGGCATTGGTGGCTTTACCTGTGAAGGACAGCTTGGCGATCTTCATTGTTTCAAATGAGGGCGCAGCTGGTTTATTGGCGTTGATCAGTTTGTAGAGCCCAAAGCTGATGCCGCTGATGACAAGCGTTATGAACGCGATCATCGCGCCTCGCTTATGGCGCTTGATCTCGCTGACAAGATACTCAGCGCTTGATGTTCCGGTGCGTGACGTCTCGACGGCCCTGGTCAGTGCCGTAATTTCTGCGGCAGTTCCAACTGCTCTTTGCGAGTCGCTTCGCGCCAGCGATCTTCCACCGCTTGAGTAAGGCTGCGTGGTGCGTTCAAGTTTCGCTTCAAATTCCAGCTCTTGCTTTAAGCTGCGCAGATCTACAGCCATGTCCTGGATCGTTTGATAGCGCTCTTCTTTGTCTTTACGTAGCGCTTTACTGATAATCCGTTGCAGTTCGGCCGGAACTTCTTCTCTGTAGCGCACAAGCGGCAACGGCTCTCGCTCAAGCACCGCGGCGATCTGGTCGCTCACCGTCGCTCCCTCGAACGGCGCACAGCCTGCGACCATCTCATAGAGCACACAGCCGAAGCTCCAGATGTCTGTACGAGCGTTTACGGGTAAGCCCCGCGCTTGCTCTGGAGACATATAGCGTGGTGTGCCCAGCACCACGCCCTGCGCTGTGTTAAATACCCGTTTCGTTGACGCTTCCGTGTTAACGGCAGATGATTGTTCTTCCGTAAGCTTCGCGAGTCCGAAGTCGAGCACCTTGACGAGCGCGTCGGCGCGCACCATGATGTTCTCCGGCTTGATGTCACGGTGCACAATACCTGCCCCATGCGCCGCGACGAGGGCGCTGGCGATCTGTACGGCCATATCGAGCACTTCACCTATCTTCATCTGCTTGTTCGATATGGCGGCTTCATTCGCAAGGTGTAATGGGGGGGGCGTCAGTGCTGCGCGCAGTGTTATGCCATCAATGTATTCTGTCGCGATGAAGTGAGCAAAATCTGTCTGCCCAATCTCATAGATGGTAAGGATGTTTGGATGATTGAGGGCGGAAGCGGCACATGCTTCTTGCTCGAAACGGCGCACGCGGTCTTCGTCACGCGTCAACTCAGCAAGCAACAGTTTCAGAGCAACCGAGCGCTTCAGTTTAGTATCTTGTGCAAGATACACCTCACCCATCCCGCCTCTGCCGATCAAGGCAAGGATCTTGTAATGGCTGATGAGCCGCCCGACGAGCGACTCGCTCTGGTAATCTTCTGCGAGCATCTGGGCTGCGACCTCAAGCTCAAGAGCGTCAATAACATGACCGGGTTGATCATCCAAGGCAGCAGATGTTGCCATCCTTGTACCTTAGGTAGTTCAGGCAATCCTTCAGAGTCGCCTTAGAGGAGGCAGAGTCAAAGGCACAGTTTAGCATAGTCTGCACGCCAATTTGCCGGAGGAATACGCAGAAACGCAGTGGTAAGCATGGGCAGCGTTGATGAAATTGCCGTTACCTAAATCATGAATGCGGACAGCAGCTTGGGCACATGCCTTTCCTCAATTTAACTAGCGGCGGAGAT
>JACCTF010000642.1 GCA_013812565.1 Pyrinomonadaceae bacterium
CCCAATCCTTGACCTTCGGCTCCTTCTTCTTCGACTACGACTTGGACGGCGCGCTCGACGTGTTCGCCACAAACGGTCACGTCGCCGATGACATCAGCACTGTGCAGCCGAAGATCAAGTATGCACAGTCGCCACACCTGTTCCGCAATCGCGGCAACAAGCGATTTGAAGAGATGACGGCGAAAGTCGGTCGCTCGCTCGCGCGCCCCGTGGTCGGACGCGGAGCAGCTTACGGCGACTTTGATAACGACGGTGACCTCGATGTTCTGATTACCGCCAGCAACGGCCCGGCGCGAATCCTGCGCAACGACAACGCAAATCAGAACGACATGCTTCGCGTCAAACTTGTCGGCAACCGCTCGAATCGCGATGGCATCGGCGCGAAGATCACGGTCAAATCGAACACCGGATCGCGCGGCTGGAGCATGGTCAAGACCGGCTCCAGTTACTGCTCGCAAAGCGAACTGCCCGTAACCTTCGGCCTCGGCAAACCGGCGGACAACAAAACTCTCAGCGTCGAAGTCGCGTGGCCGAGCGGGCACGTGGACCGGATCGGTGATGTACGCCCCAATCAAGTGATCGCCATACATGAAGGACGCGGCGTCGCCGCCACCGAACCCATCATCTTCGCCCGCACCGAACTGCAAGCCGCAGCGAAAACCCAGCCGCAGCAGCAACCACCGCCGCAGTCGCCATAAGATGGTATCCGGCGAACTCATGTTACGCAGTCATAAGGATTTCCTGCGGAGCGGAAGCTTCTGTGGTGGCGAAATTCGCCGGTGAGAGTCTGCTGATTCTGTTCCCGCATGCTGCTCAGCCAAGTTGCCTCTCGTTCTCATAACAAAGTACAAGCGCAACTGTAGCTACTACACGGAAGTACAACGGCGCATGTCGCAGGAGAGGTTTTAGCGTTTCATCCCTGTAGCAGGAGGGTGGCGGTCAACTTACGCCCGCGCCCAGATGTGAGCAAGCGGAGTTGTCGTAGATTTGTTGCTCTATTCTTGCTATCTCTCGTCCGACCGCGCCGTTGACCTCCGGCTCTCGACGTGCGATCACGGCTTGCGCGAAGTCGTCGATCAACGGCTGATGAAGGTTCGGATGAGGTGGAAGTGTTTCAAGCCGTTCGATCCGGTCGGTGACGATTTTGATCTCTCCGCGGTTGAGCACCGGAACGTGGATCGATCCGTCCTTCCCAAAGACGCTTAAGGTATCCTGGGGTTCCGCGGCTGCATGCGTCACGGTCAGCGTGCCGCACGCTCCTTGCTCAAACTGAAACAGGGCCACAGCAGTGTCTTCCACATCCCGATGAAAGAACCGATTGGAAACAATGCTACTGACACTCGTGACCCCTCCGAAGAGATGCCTCAGGATTTCGATGCGGTGACAACCGAAGTCAAACATCGGCCCGCCGCCGGCCTGCTCTTTGTCGATTAGCCAATGGCGTGGATGGTTCGGGGGTGGGTCGAACCACTCAAAGGCGTTGATTTGCGTAACCACCGCCTGCCCAATCTCGCCGCTGTCAATTATCTCCTTGACACGTCCGACAACCGGGTAGAAACGACGGTAGTAGGCGACACCTAATCGGACGTTGTTTGCTCGGCAGGCGGCAATCATCCGGTCGCACTCATCCGTGTTCATCGCCATCGGTTTCTCAGTAAGGATGTGTTTGCCTGCTTCCGCGGCGGCAATAGTTTGTTCCGCATGCAGATGGACGGGCGTTGCCACGTACACGGCATCAACTTCTTTGTTAGCGACTAACTCCCTCCAACCCTGGTGCCACGCTCGCGCGCCAAACTTTTTGGCGAAAGCTTCGGCCAAAGGAAAGCGTGCGCGGCTGACGGCGACAAGCTCGCAATTCGGCAGATCACGGAGCGCCGGAGCGACACGCTTCTCAGCGATGTCGCCGCACCCCACAAGGCCCCATCTGAGTTTCTCCATTCCCGCTTCTTCCTTTATTAATCAACTCACGAAGGACACGAAGGGCGCAAAGAACAGAAGCGGTGCAAGCGAAGACTCTCACTCCGGCGCTGTTCTACTTGGTGTGCTCCGTGTCTTTTGTGGACAGAATAGCTATTTAAGGTTTGCTGTTGGATGCGAGGCTTGGCTTGCCCTTTTTAGTGATTCAATTAAACGCACGGCATCCTGCTCGGTCAGTTCTTCGCGAGAAGATTTCCCGGTCATCTCTACCAGCAACTTCTGTTGCGCGCGTCGATCTCCGGGACGCTCTTGCTGAAGCAGTTTTAAGATTTCCTCTTTCTGCTCCTCAGACGCCGTCTTATCTGCTTTGGCAGTTGGTTTTTCAGGGGTTGCATCGCTCGGTCGTGGTGGCGACGACGGCGCGGGGGCGGGTTTACTACGCTCACTGCCCTGCGCTTCGCCGTGCGTTATCCGTGTCGCCTTCTCCATCTCTTCGCGACTGCTAAGGCCACGTCTCACTTCGAAGCCAAGAAGTGCTAAAGCTCGTCCTACAGAACCTGTGTTACCAGTAATAGCAACGACGCCGTTGCTGAATCGCGCATACCATGTCCCGTGCTCTGTGGTCGGACACCACACTTCGTCGTGACCAACATCTTCACGTTGAAGTTGCGAGGCGTAAACAAATCGCGACTTCTTGAGCATCTGGAGTGGCACGTCACCGGCTGACGAGAACCTTCTCTTAAGAACAGATCTGCCTTGTAAGGCACAAAGCAGGGCGAAAACATCCATTACCCACGGGCGCGTCTTCTTACCGAACACGCCGTTCTTCTGTCCATCAGCAAGCATCATGGCTTCTAGCATTGCACGACGACAATCTGCGGAGAGCTGGCTGACAACTCCTGGGAGTTCCGACTCATGCCTAATCCCGAACGCGTCAAACAACCGTCGCACCTCGTGCGCGTGCAACTGCCACTTGTGGGCAGGCAGACAATCATAAGTCTTGCCGCTGGGAAACGTTCGCGTGTATGGTTTCTCTACCCCCTTACTGTGGCCGTAGCCCGTCATTAAGTCCTGAATGACGGCGACCGTGTGCGGTTTCGACTGTCCGAGCCCGACTCGCAGTTGTTTCGCGGAAGGACGTGAGAAGTACCCGTCGCAGATAATCCACCCCATCAGAGCGGCGTCGTTCACAGTCACGTCCGTGTTGTCGCCGCTGGGCGCAACGCACGCGGCAACAATGCGGTCCGCTTTCGTAAACTCGTCGGCGGGCTTTAGTTTGCGGTAATGATACGTCGCCCCTCCGTCGTAGTTAACTGCCCACCGGTGATTGGAGGTACATGTAACATCGAACCCTTTAGCGTTATGTAATCGCACAAGGGGCGCGTCAGGAAAGACTGATACTCGTTGCAATGGCACCCACGCGGCAGCGTCGTTACCAACGTCGTCCGCAAGTACGTCTTGCCCGACCTCAAGTTTGTCATAGCGCGTCCATCCGGCGCGCGTCAGTATCTCAGTGTCGGTCGGCACACATTCGCAATTCTCAATGTAGCTGGTTTTATTGATGTAAGAATCGCCGCGTACTTCATAGGCGTGACCGGTTGCGGCCGGATGCTCGTCCGTAGAGGTTCGGTAGACCATCGCTTGCATCAGCACAAAGCCGGTTTCATGGTTCATCTCGATCAAATTGGTAATGATTCTTCCATCAGGGTGCTTTTCGTAGAATCGCTCGATCCGTTCACTCACGGTGACATAATCGTCGAGGTTATACCGGGCACTTTGTTTTGGGGCATTGCTGGACACGGCTTCTATCCTCCTCGCTTTGTCTTGTTCAGGAAAGTGTTCTTTCTCGCGTCTGTCATCCTATGTCTTCTGATGTTGCTGTTTTTATTCAGTGCATAGACCGGAAGAATCGGCTATTGGATTCACGTTGGCGAGCAAACCTTCCATGTGCTGCTGAGCCTTCCATGCGCGTGTACGTTTGGCGACCTCGATGCCCTCGCGCCACACGCGGCGTGCTTCTTCGTGTTCGCCCAAGTTCGCGAGCGAGGTGCCGAGCATTTGATAGGCGGCGGTATAATCTGGATTGAGTTGAACCACCTGACTGAGCGCTTCGGCGGCTTCCCTCCACCGTTCGAGTTTTACATACTCGCTCGCCAATCCATACCAGATCATTTCATTGGCGGGCTGTTCGCGTGCCATCTGAGCAAACAGCTCAACTTTTGATTGTGCCACCCTGCCTCTCCTCTACTTGATGAGCCGTACCGGCGTCGTTGGATTATGAAGCGCGCTTCCGAGTTAAAGTGTTATGACTTCCGGCCACTCTTCCTCTTCTTCGATAGCGGCCTGCTGCTTTGTGGGAAGTTTACCTTTTGTGGACAGTCTGTTTTTGCGGATGGGCGGTTCCTGGTGTTGCTCCCTGCGGATGTTTCTGTGATCAAACCACTTGATGCTCTGCTCGAAACCACGCACCATGTAACGATAGAAAAAACAGCCTGCAATGCTAAGAGCGATTATCAGCGCGAACAAAGTAACCATCATCTTCTTGTGCTCCGTAGAACTTTCTTCGGCCCGCATTGTACACCCAAAGTTGAAGGACGGTTAAATTTGAATGGTTCGTAAATTGTGATCATTTCTTGTCAAGTGTGGGATGCGACTCAGGCGCTTGATCTGTCGCACTAGCCAGCAGTAACCTTTGGCGAGGAGACAACAAACATGCAGCAACTCATCTTTCGTTTCATCGCCGCGATCTTCGCATTTGCTATTGGCATCGCCGTGCAGACGGCTCGGAACGTCTTTCAGTTTTCAGAAGCAGACAATGTAGAGCTTTCCGCGGTTCACCACTGCCTGAGGGAAGCAAGCCCGCTAGTTCCCGGTTTACAGAGCCAGCGCGTTTCGCTTTGAGTTTCGATCCGGGCGGCTCGATAATTTCCCCACCGTGACACGTGAGCAGGCGTTGGCCGTCCTAAACTTTTCAAACCATACTGCCATCTGCCTAATAGTGAGTTTCGTGCTGCCATTACCGGAAGGATGATTTAAGCTCGCTTTGAAAACAGATTCAACCGAACAAGTGTTGCGCTTTGATTCAGGAACGCTCGTGCTGGATGGAGCTGATCAGGACACACAAGTGCCGACTCCGTTTCAGTGGGATGAGCGCGTGCGGCGTTGGCGTGCCCCGGCTTTGGCATACCGCACGGTGTTGCGCGAACTCGTTCGTCAAAAGATACCGCACCAAGATCAGGCACGCGCTTATCACGAGTTTGAGTTTCGCTCGAAACTTTCAGTCGAACCCAGACATTACCAACAGGAAGCAATTAATCAGTGGCAAGCTGCCGGCCGCCGCGGCGTTGTGATTCTTCCAACCGGCGCGGGCAAAAGTCTTGTCGCGCAGATGGCCGTTGAATTGACCAAACGCTCGACCCTCGTCGTTGTGCCGACCATCGACTTGATGAATCAGTGGTACGATCTGCTGCTCTCTTCCTTCGACGCAGAAGTGGGCTTGATCGGCGGCGGATACTTCGAGATAGGCGCAATCACCGTCACCACCTATGCCTCGGCGTTTCGCATGATGGAACGCTTGGGCGACCGCTTCGGCTTGCTGATCTTTGATGAATGTCATCACCTGCCCGGCAGCGTCTACCGCTATGCCGCCGAGCTGGCGATTGCGCCATTTCGCCTCGGCCTGACCGCCACGCCCGAACGGGCCGATGGGATGGAATCCATGCTTGAGCCGCTGATTGGGCCAATCATTTACCGTCTTGAAATCGGGCAACTGGCAGGCGAGTACCTTGCTGATTACAGTGTGGTGCGCATCAATGTTCAACTCACCGCCCAGGAACGCGAGACCTACGAACGCGAGCGCAGTATCTTCCGACAATTTATCGGCCGCGAAGGAATCGACTTCGGAAGTCTACATGGCTGGCAGATGTTTATCGCCCGCAGCGCTCGCAGCGAAGCTGGCCGCCGCGCGATGCTCGCCTACCGTGAGTCGAAGCAAATTGCTCTGGGCACTGATGCCAAGCTGCGCACGCTCGCCCAACTGCTTGCGCGCCACAAAACGGAGCGCGTCCTCGTCTTCACCGCCGAGAACGAGATGGTCTACCGCATCTCCGAACAGTTTTTGATTCCGGCGATCACACACGAGACGGGCATCAAAGAGCGGCGGCAGTGGCTTGAGATGTTCAATCAGGGAGAGGTGCTCGCCCTCGCCACATCAAAAGTTTTAAACGAAGGCGTCAACATTCCAGACGCTTCCATTGCTGTCATACTCGGAGGATCGGCCTCCACGCGCGAGCACACCCAACGACTTGGCCGCATCCTGCGCAAGCGTCCTGACAAAGAAGCCGTGCTCTACGAAGTGGTCACGAAGGACACCACGGAGGAGCGCATCAGCGAACGCCGCAGCGAAGGCTCCCCGTTTCGAGAAGCGAGCGGCGGCAATCGCAGCCTACGCTTCGCAGGGTAAGTGAAAAATCACTTTTAAGTAGATATGTTGACCGCTGATTTAGCGCAAAGCTACCAGCGCGGAGGTAACATTTATCCGCGCTATATCAATGCCAATGATGCAAACTACCTTCAAGTGGCGAACGATCTTGTAGGGATTGTTCGCGAGCATCGGGGGCGGCGTTACGGTGAACTCACGGGAGCCTTAGATGAATACGTCGGCACGGGAACGGATTACCGAATCCTGCGCGGCCTTATCAAGCTGTTGATTGATCGCTGTGTCTTTGCGACGAGCGCCCCGGCTGATCCCGTCGAAATTCGCGCTTCCTTGTTTCGTCGTGCGCGAATGGTTCATCCGGTAATTGATAATCCGATTCTTCGTCAACAGATCATCGTGGATGTGGCCGGTGAATTTAACTGCATCCCTGAATCTGTCATCGACGGGATGTATGCTGATCTCAAGGAGAACGAACGACTCGTTGATTTCGAGGAGCTTGAATCCCGCGACCTGCTCGACCGTTACAATCTGGCTCAGGCGCAAGCGTTGCTCTACCGCTGCGTGGAGATGCAGCTTCGAGTTGAGCGGCAGGAGCCGGTCGGTTACCGCAAGCTGTTCGATGCAATCAAGGCTTACCGTTTGATTCATTCAATCAAAGGCAATCCGAGTGCGGGTTATGAAGTTCTCTTGAACGGCCCGGTCTCGCTGTTTCATCGTTCGCAGAAGTACGGCATACAGATGGCAGTGTTTCTGCCCGCGCTGCTTGCTTGTCAAGGGTGGCACATGCGCGCTGAAATTTCAGTGAAGCAGGGGAGCAACGCCTTCTTTGAACTCGCGAGCACGCAAGAGAGATTGCGCTCATCTCACGCGGGTGATTTCGTCTACGAGAATCCTTTATTAGATAAACTGATCGCAAGCTGGGCTAAGCTCCAGAGCGACTGGGTGCTTGAGCGAAGCGCCGCCGTGATTAATCTCGGCGCAAGTGCGTTCACGCCCGACATGGTGTTTTGCCATCCGACTGGTAAACAGATTTTTCTCGAAGTTTTAGGTTTCTGGACGCCGCGCTACTTGAACGAACGCTTACAAGAGTTTGCCCATGACAAGTTCAAAGAATTTATCCTGGTAATGTCGGACGAACTGCGCGGCAGCCATGAGCAACCAAACACTGTTCCGCCGAATGTGATCGTCTGCAAAACCGTGATTGATCCGGGTGCTATCCAAACTACGCTCGAACAATTAACGTCAGGTAATAACCAGATCGGGTATTAAGGAGTCAGAAGTCAGGAGCCGGAATAAAGGCGGCTACCGCCCTGCTATTCCGTTTTCTGTCTCCTCAGATTAAGCACAAGGGTTTATCAAAAGTCTTCCTCTGTCCTCTCCGGGCTTCTGTGGTGAATACAACCATCCCAACTCGCAACCATGCCACGACCTGCACCAACCGTTTACATAAGCCACAACGTCTTCCCGCTTCCACCCTCGGCAACCTGATCCTCATCCGTCTACCAGATTCTTTTGCAAGTCAATCAGCAAGCCGTGTTTGATGCGCTGCTGACGAGTCTTGCGCCCGACAAAAGATTGCTGACCCATTACTTCTCGCACCGACGATAGATAGCACTCGCTTTAAATCACACCACTGAAAATATTTTCTAAAGCATCGACGTTGAATGCTGCAAGATTTTTCGCAGTCAAGCGTTCAATGTTGAAACGCGCCTTTGGATTTCAGTTCTTAGATGGAGCGTCTTTCATTTAACAAATGTTCTCGCACAGTCCACGAAACAGAAAAGGAGATTTGCAATGGATGTTCTGACGAAGCTCGCCAGAGTTGCGGTGTTTCTGGTGACGCTTGGCGTCGCAGTCGCCATCACCAATTACTATGACCTTCCTTCCAGAACCATCATCAAGGTATCAGAGCCTACATCCGCTTTGATCCCGGCGTTCAACTCCTCGTCCGAGTCTGTTCCTTACAAAGCACAGATAATCTCCCTGGATTTTGAAAAGCAGAAGTGTTTCACAACGCTGACCATCAAACGTGAAGGGAGTGGCCCGCCGCCGGACAGGTTATGGGTTTGGACCTACTTCTTCGCGCCGGATGATAGATCACAGAAGATCTGGGCAAGCGATCCCGTTGAGATACGGGAGCCGTTCGTGAACGGCGACAAGGCAATTATCACGGCTACCGCTTTATGCGGGTGGTGTGCGGAGAGAGGCACACCCCGCACCGGCTATTACGCTCGCGTCCAGATTTCAACTGAATCGAGCGAAGCATCGCGCCTCGCGGAGGAGCAAACAAATCGCGGCATCCTTGGTGCTGTTCCGGTTTTGGTACAGAGCGCATCACGAACAACTCGTTAAGGCGTGTTCGACTTGGCTTGTGTCAGATACCGTCTGCTCACGAAATTTGCTGACCACAACAAATGCTGCCACAGCGAACTCACAATCAACCACTCACCCCATCTGGAGGCTCACATGAAGCTTAGTAAACGAACCGTATCTACGCTATTGAGAAGCGTGTTGTCATCGGGTATCAACGCGAAAGCATGCCAACGTCGCTTCCTGCTTATGTCCTGTGTCGCCCTCGCGCTGCTTCTTTCGTCATGCACTTCGGCAGAAGACTCTGCCACTAACACTAACTCCGCGCAAGAAGCATCAATCGCAGAACCTCATGCTCCAACCACGATGTCAACAAACGCGACCGTGAGTATGACCGCAAGCATGAATGCAAACATGAGGAGTGCGGGTAATGCGGGAGCGCAAGATAGCATAGCAGTGTTTAAGAATGAGGCTGAGAGCAGCAATACAGAGCGTTACGACCAACCGGACGACAACTCATTTCACGAAGCCGCCCGCGCGCCGCTCTCGACTTTCTCGGTTGATGTGGACACCGCTTCATACAGCAACACCCGGCGCTTTCTGAACAGTGGGCAGCTTCCACCCAAAGACGCCGTGCGCGTTGAAGAGTTTATCAACTACTTTTTATATGACTACCCGCAGCCTGTTGGAAGCGCCCCTTTCTCTGTGGCGACGGAAGTTTCCGAGTGCCCCTGGAACACCAAGCACCGGTTGGTGCATATCGGTCTCCAAGGCAGGAGTATTCAATCGGAGAATCTGCCGCCCGCCAATCTCGTGTTTCTAGTGGATGTCTCCGGCTCGATGCAAGAACCCGACAGGCTTCCGCTAGTGAAATCCGCGCTACGTATGTTAACCCAGGGGTTAACGGCGCGCGACCGCATCGCAATTGTGGTGTACGCCGGATCATCCGGCCTTGTCTTGCCGCCCACTTC
>JACCTF010000686.1 GCA_013812565.1 Pyrinomonadaceae bacterium
GAAGTGGCCAGACCACAAGGCGAGCACCAGAGTAGCGATCACAAAGACGAAAGCGCCCCCGTTGGTTATATCGATCTGCTGCGCCGCAACCGCTCCTTTCGTAGGCTGTGGTTGGGCCAGGTCGTCAGCCAGCTCGGCGATTGGTTCAATACCATCGCCCTCTACACGCTGGCCCTGAAGCTGAGCGGATCGGGGAAAGCGGTCGGGCTGATACTCGTCGCCAGGTTTCTGCCGAGCGTTATCTGTGGCCCGCTTGCGGGCGTGATCGCAGACCGCTTCGACCGTCGCCGGATTATGATCGTCGCTGATCTGTTGCGCGCCCTCGTGGTGCTCGGCTTTCTCCTGGTGCGCCGCCCAGACCAGATGCCGCTTCTCTACGCGCTGACGGTTCTGCAACTCGCGCTCGCAACCTTCTTTGATCCGGCAGAGACAGCCATTCTTCCGTCGCTTGTCGCCAAACGCGAACTCATTGCCGCAAACGCCATCACTTCCGTAACGTGGTCGGCGATGCTCACATTAGGCGCAACCGTCGGCGGCTTTGTGACCGGCTGGTTTGGTACAGACGCTGCTTTTGTGATCGACTCGTTGACCTACCTTGTCTCGGCAGCACTAATCGCCACCGTGCGCTTGCCGCCTAGAAGCATCGAAGCAGCCGAAAGGGTAAGCCTCGATGTGCGCAAACCAGAAAAACTCACGATAGGCCGGGCGCTCGGAATCACGGACACAATGGAAGGCGTTGCTTACGTCTTTGCGCATCGCGGTGTGTTTGCTTTGATCCTGGTGAAAGCTGCGTGGGGTTTGGGCGGCGGGATTCTGACGCTGCTCGCAATTTTCGGTGAAAAGATTTTTCCCGTGGGCGGGCGTGCCGCCACCGGCATCGGCGTGCTTTATGCGGCACGCGGCATCGGGACGGCGATTGGGCCGGTAGCAGCACGGCGCTTCGCCGGGGAGCGGCCGGGGCGTATGCACACCGCTATCGGCATCGCTTTTTTCATCGGCGGATTCTTCTACATTCTCTTTGGGCAGGCCACTAACTTCGGGTTCGCGCTGTTCTTCTTGCTCGTCGCGCACATCGGCGGCAGCATCCTCTGGGTCTTCTCGACGGTGCTGCTGCAAAGTACGGTTGAGGAGAATTTTCGCGGGCGCGTCTTCGCCGCCGAACTAACCCTGTTCACGCTCGCGATGGCCGCCTCAAACTATCTGACCGGCGAGCTACTCGACCGCTTCAATCTCTCCCCGCGCATCATTGCAATCGGTATTGGCATCTTCTTTCTGTTGCCCGGACTGTTGTGGTTTGCGACCCGGAAGTGGTGGAACGAGGAGCGGCGCAAACCGCCGGACGAGCTCAACCACGCCGACGCGCAAATGGCAGCGACCGATCCACCGGCACGTCCTGTTACAGTCTCCACCGATTAACAAACTCGTAGAAGTTGAATATGATTCGGCGGCTCAATGTGCTGCGACACTAAATCGAAGCACAAGAGATTAGTACGCGACAGGCGCTTTGCTCTTAGCTCCGGCAGGAGGGGGACATCTCACAGCCCCGGCCGGTGCCGAGAGTGTCCCATTGTCAGGTGTTTTGATTTAGAAATGATTTCTTGCTCTCTAGCATATTGTTGGCACCTGCGTTCGTGTCCGCTGCGTGTTCCGAAAGTTAAATAGCATGGTGTTCACCCTTGAAGCGGTTGTACCCTGGGGCAGATCCCTCGAAGAGTATGTTGATATGTTCTGCCTCACCAGAGATGATTTGTCTTGCTCTATATTAGGGTGCGGCGATGGTCCAGCCAGCTTCAATAAGGAAGCTACCGAACGCGGACATAGAGTTACTTCCTGTGACCCCATCTACCAGTTTTCTGCCGACGAAATCGCAAGCCGCATACATGCAGTCTACGACACGATCCTCCGGCAGTTACATGAAAACCGAAAAAACTATCTTTGGGACAAGATTGAATCACCGGAAGAATTAGGCGATCTGAGAATGTTTGCGATGCAGCAGTTTCTTGGAGACTACGCTCGCGGCAGAGAAGATAGACGG
>JACCTF010000711.1 GCA_013812565.1 Pyrinomonadaceae bacterium
ATGCCTACCTGCACCTGGTCAAGCCAGCCGCGCCGACCGAGCACGTTGCGCCCAAAGCTCTCGTCCTTTGCGAAATAGACCAGCGCATCGAACTCATAACCGACTGTTGAGAGCGTCAGCGTATGGCCGAAGGCCTCGAATGTGCCGGTGGCTGTCCTAAAGCGCATCGGCGACCCTGTTTCAACATCCAGTCCGAGCGCCTCGCCGTAGCCCCGCTCGAAGATGCAGAAACTGGCGCCGGTATCAACACTCGCCGTCAAGTTCACGAAGTTGCGTCCCGTCGAGAGCGCGATTGGCAGCGTGATCCCATCGCTTGGATCGGAGTCGCCGTAGTCGTGCATGACCTCGAACTTGAACTCATGCGGCACTTCTTTACCACCCTCCGAACGGCAGTTGATCAGCGGGCTTAACGCGCACGAGGAAGGGGACTCGAATACCAGCGTCGCGGGCGGCCCTATACACAGCGCGCGCATTCGTACCGTGAGCAATCAGGTTTTCGCCCTCAACCGCCACCCACTGTCCGACGTACTCTTCCTTGTGTTCGGCGAGCCAGCGTTGTTCATCCGCGCGGAGCAGTTGACGATCTTGCGCCTGCCGGCTCTGTGCGAGATGAGCTTCGCGGTCAAGCGCCTCACGAAGCCGTTGTTGCTCAGCGGGCGGAAGGGAAAGAACTTCTTCAATCAGTTGTTCTATCGTTGCCATACTTTCAATGCTCCTTCTACGCCGCATCTGGCGTATCATTCTCATCCTTCAACTGTTCGTGCATCACACGGTAGCGCCGCTTCTGGTCTTCCAACAGCGCCTTCAGCTCAGGATCGGGATGCACATGCCCTTCGGCGGGATGCGGGATCCCTCGCGAGCCATTGCCGGCGGTGTGCGCGTCATGTGTTTCGAGATCGTCTTCGGGTTCGCTCATTGCTTCTTTGTACCGCCTTTCCGCTTCACCAGGTTCAAGAGGTCGAGGTTGAATCCTGCCTCCCTGCGATGAGCGTCTACAGGACAACTCGCCGGTGAGCTTGAGAGACAGTGACAGCGGGAATCGTTGATGTGTTCACCATTACTTTGAATCCAGCAGAAAGGGGATGAGCCGTGTTGCGTACATCGCACTATGTCACTGTCGATGTGTTCTCGCCGCACTTGTTGCCGCCTTTCTTCGCTCACCGCTCGCCTCCGGCCTGCTTCTCTTTTCCACTGCGTACATCCTGCTTGTGGCGTGATAGCAGTATGATCAGATTCAGCCCATCCTGTATCTCTTCGGGTAGATCGTCGCGCAGCGCAAGCTTCAGCGCTTCGTCATGGATCGCGTCGAGGGCTTGGCTCATCTCTTCTTCTACCACTTCTTCGTACCTTTCCCCTCTGACATCTACACCGGCTTCTCGTCCGACTGGACGCCGAACATCTCGTATTCCGATCTCACGAACGTGTTAGCAGCACTTGCCAGGTCGAGCAACCGCACGAGCGCTGGTGCGTGGAACAGTCCACAGTTGTGACATACCAGCGCAGGGCTATCTGCGAGGTACAGATCAATACCTGTTGGGTCCGTCGGCGAGCCGCACAGGGCGCAGGGGTCGTTCGTCAGCACGGTGTTCACGCGGATCACCAGATCGGTTGGTTGGATATTTTCACTGCCCGTCTTGTTCGTCTCTTTACCAGTCACTTCATTGATGCCTTTCTTTACGGAAGCCTTGACCTAGCTAACAGATAAAAAACTGCTCCAGCGGCGAGTGCGGCGATGCCCGCCATGGACACCACAATCTTCACTCGTGCAGCGGTAGTAGTGGTTTCACCGAGCGATAAGAGGATGAAGAAAAGCAACAGGGCAACACCTATCGCCATTAAGACCAAACCTATATTCCTCCGGGTACCTCGAGCCCGATCAGTCATCTGCATACCCTTAGATACTTATGCCTGGTCTTGATTGGTTGTCTTCTTCTCTTGCATGAAGCGCTTCTTCTCTTCTTGCCACTCATCCGCCATCCGCTCAAGACTGGGCTGATACAGCTCGAAATCCTGCTTGACCAAATCAGCCGTTGACGGGGTGACACGAAACTCAGGTTTCTGATCAGGATCTTGATCGGGCGCAGACATCTCGAAAAGTTCCGTAATCGCGTCGTCCATCGTGACTGGAACGCCACACCATTCAAGGAGTTGATTGCTCACTTCTTAGTCTTATCCTTTTTGCTTACTTGCTTCATGGTTGTCTCTGCTTTGATTACCACTACGAAGCTTGTGGCGCCTCAGCGCCTCGAGGGTAGAAAACCATCAAGTCTTGGCTCTCACGCTGAAAGGTCCAGCCATGGTTCTCAGTGGTGGCTGTATGTCGCCGGTTCATCTCGCGCAGCATCTCTTTGACCTCCGGTGACAGCTCGGTCCTCACGTCAGGGCGGATCGGCTCTTCCGGCGGCGGCACGAGCACGAGCTGCGGACGGGAAGGGAAGACTCGCTTGCCGGGTTCTCTACGCTTGATTTCGTTGGTCATTCCTGCTTGCCCATCTCTCTTATAACTTGCCGCGCGACGGTTCTCATGTCGTTATTCGAGTGATCCCTTTCGGTTATCAGGGCGCAAGCATGTTTCAACTCTTCTTCTGTGGAGATCGTTTTTCCTGCTCGCGTAATGCTTAAAGGACGGCCACCAAAGCGGTGGTCGAGCCACGCGCTGTGTACCATGCTGGCAAGGTCGCTACTTTCAGCATCAAAGGGTGCTGCGTTAAAAGGGTGTATTGCAGAACAGAAGCTATATTTGTATTTGGCTGCTCCTTCTTGTGCTGCGCTGCTCATTTCTTCCCTCTCTTCTTACCCGCTGATCTGGTCCGGCCACTCTTCCGCTCGTGTCTTGCCTTCTTGGGCTCCAAGCTGCTCTTTGAGCCGGAGTACTTCACCCCTGAGGTGCATCACCTCAATCCCTTCGGAGCCTTGCACCGGCACCAGGTGAAGCTCCCCTTGTGCTACGAGCTCTCTCAGGCGCTCCGGAGAGACGCCCAGATACCGCGCCGCGTCCTCCTCGGTTATAAGCTCCTCTTGCCCGACACTCACTTCTTGCTGCCTTTCTTCAGAAAATATCATTACCCAAACCGAGGTCTGCTGCGCGTGTGGCTCTCGGACGCGCCACCACCGCTCGTGTTACCTGCGCGAGTAGATCACACAAGCCTTCAACTAAATCTGCGGGTGCGGCATCCGCCGCGCACGTCACATGAATCCCGCGGCCAGCTTCGTCAGACACCACAACGACCTCCACTCCGCCGGCAGGTGATTGCTCATCTGGTGTTGAGCCGTTCTCTTGCTCTGGTTCCTCATCCACGGTTACTTCTTACTGCCTTTCTTCTTACCCGTCGGCTTGGCGGAGTTGCCGGCACCGGCGTTAACGATCAGCCCCCAATCTTGCAAGCGCTTTTTCAGCTTCTCGTTCGCTTTATCTTCCACCATCAGGGGCGACAGCTTCGGCTCGTGTTGATTGTTCTCATTCCTCATTTCTTCCCTTTCCTCTTATGCTGCCGATAGTAGGGCTACAAGGCGCTTAATCTCTACCGCTTCCCTTTCGCGCACCTTGGCGATTGCATTTAGATCAAGCCGCTTTTCAACTTCGGTCGTCAGTCTGTCGCGCAGCACACTGGCTGGCAGTGCATCCAGTTCGACGCTTACATCGCCGTGTCGCGCTATGAACTTCGCAGCGCGCGTGTCCGTCTTTTTGGCGAAGTCCGGCGGCAGCTGGTAGCGTTCGATGTCATCTTTCGTCAGAGCACACTTGATTACTTTCGGCGAGATGTTGAAGAAGTACAGCCGCTCACGTAAGGAGCGCACCATGTCTTCACCGCTCGGATCGAAATCACCAAAGTAGAGCACGGTCGTTCGACGCTTGCGCCCGTTGTAGCGCGCTGCGGCGTTGTAGCGCGCTGCGGCGTTGCGGATAGAGTCCCACCCGTCGAAGCCCCTGCCGACGTTCAACGTTACGCCATAAGGCGATAGAACGTCTTCAAAGATGCCCGAAAGAGCGTCCTTCTCAAGCCACACCTCAACATACTGCGGCTGTGTTGCCCACACATCCCGTCGATATGACCGACGTGCCGTCTCAGCAAAAGCAGATAAGTCGCTCCACATGCCGACGGTGCGCGGTCTGCGTAATCGGTCCTCAATCCATGTCCAGGGAATCTCCCCGGTCTTGCGGGCATCAACGAGTAAGTTCGAGACGGCCTGATACTGCGTGCGGGTGTTTTCTATGACTTGTCTGGAAACGAGTTGGTAGTAGACTTGGCGCACCGTCATAGGGTTGTGCTCGCTGAGCGCTTCGATAGCCGCCCTCAACCTCTCCACTGTTTTAGCTTGCCTGCCCACTACTTCTTACTGCCTCTTTTCTTACTGGTAGCGGTCGCCTGCTTGCGCGGTTTGCCTTTGGGCCACCCTGCACGCACCGGCACAAAATCTTCCACATCGGCGCGATAGACAAGCACCTTGCCATACTCTTCTCGCGAACGGATGCGGCCACGCCTTATCAAATCGTTGATCGCTGCGAGCGTGACGCCTCTCAATCGTGCCGCCGCGCTTTGCGTGATTAGCTCATCTGCCATTCAGTCTCGCTCTCTCCCCAAACTGAAAATACTTTCGATGGTTTTACAATCTCTCTTGACTTACTAAAGCAAGATGTCTATAATCCATCTTAACGTAGTCAAGCTGGTTACGCAACAAGAAAAGAGGAGCTAACTCAAATGTTCATCCTGCAATCACAAGCGACAATCGAGCGGGCCATCTCGAAGGCCAAAGCGATGCACCCGCGAGTACACGTCAAGACCTTCGGCGAGTACGAAGTATCAGGCAGCAAGGGCAACACCTACACAGTCAGGTGCGAGCGTCGCTGCAACAACCTCAAGACTGTTGACTGCACCTGCGAGGCAGGTCAGCGCGGCAATCCCTGCTACCACGCTGCGGTTGCCGCCGCACAGCACAGTTACTTGGCCGCGCAAGTCGATCCGCTGGTGGCGCTCAGGTACGAGTAGCCGGTCCGGAAACCGGCGGGCTACCTACCGTAAGTTGATCAGTTCACCCATAGTCAATGAGCGTGATCGGAGCATCAGCCCCGAGACCGTCG
>JACCTF010000719.1 GCA_013812565.1 Pyrinomonadaceae bacterium
TTCTCCCTTTCGTGCCGGCGTATCCAAAACTCCGACGCACGACCAGAGATGGCTATCACTACGTAGGGGATGAACTGCTCCACCAGACTGCTTTTGGCCGAGATCCGTTAGAACCTATTGAAGAAAGTTACATCCCTGCGATCCTCAAGCAGCAAACAACAATTCAGATAAAGGTGGTTCCCTGCGCGTCAGAGCAAATCCAATCAGATGCGAACGTTTTTAATGGGGATGGAATTTATGTGCTTGATGCAACTACCGACGAGGAGTTACGGCAGGCAGGAGAACTCCTCAAGAACAGAGGACTGCTCAAAGCAGTCGCAGGGTCAGCAGGGTTCGCTGAATGGTTGCCGGACCTGCTGGATTTAGAAAAGCGTCCAGCGAAAAGGCCGCGTTCCGGCGGGAACATGCTGGTAATCAGTGGCAGTGTCAATGAGATTTCGCTGAAGCAGCTCTCACATGCGGAAGCAAACGGATTCGTCGCTGTCACTTTACCGCCTGAGGTGCTCGTCTCTGAAAACGGCGTGCAATCCCCCTGTGCGCTGTCGGCTATCGCTCGAATTACAGAGCTTGATGAGCAGCGAAAGAATGTCATTTTACGGAGCATCGAAAAGTTTGAAGACATAGAGGAGTGTCTGCGATTGGGCCGGAGGTTAGGTGTTGATGTGAAGCATCTTCACCTCAGGATAGCGGAAAATCTTGGTCAGATCGCCGGGCAGGTTTTAAAGAGATGCGGTTTTAAAATCGTGACTGTGTTCGGCGGCGACACGCTGGTAGCGATGGTCCGCGCCCTCGGATGGTCAGGTCTTTTGCCGTGGGATGAAATTTTACCGGGTATCACCGTTTCCGAGGTGGCAGGAGGCGAAGATGAGTTGTTGCTGATCACGAAGGCCGGCGGGTTCGGCGAGGGGGACGCTCTTTCACGAATAAAGGATCTACTAAGGAGCACGGGGTAATGACAATCGCAATTACAATGGGCGACAGCAGCGGAGTCGGACCGGAGATTATTCTCCATGCATTTAAGAAGGGAGAGTTGCCGGAAGACTTTTTTGTCGTCGGAGACTACAGCATTCTAGATGTCTGCAACCGGATGCTTAATTACGAGGTGCCGTTGAGGAAGTCTGTCGATGTCGGTGATGTCGAAAAGGGGTATGTCAATGTCCTCGACTTGGGACTGTTACGGGAAGATGATCTCTCCATCGGCAGGATCTCCAAGGCGTCAGGGCACGCCGCTCTAAAGTACGTCGAACGCGCCACCCAACTCGCACTGGAGGGGAAAGTCTCTGCCGAAGTGACTTTGCCGATGAATAAGGAAGCGACTCGCTTGAGCGAAGAAGGGTTTTCCGGCCATACCGGTTATATCGCCCAATTGTGCGGGCAGGATAAATACACCCTAATGCTGGCTTCGGAGAAACTCATCGTGACTCACGTCTCGACCCACGTTTCACTGAGAGAAGCTATCGAGTGCGTCAAAAAAGATCAGGTGTACGACGTGATTAAGCTCACCTCCGGCATTCTGCCTAAATTGAGGGCCACGAGCAGAATAGCCGTCGCAGGGTTAAACCCTCACGCCGGAGAGAACGGCGCCTTTGGCAATGAAGATCAAGATGAGATCAGACCAGCAGTCGAGCGTGCAAGGGCCGAGGGGTTAGAAGTCTTCGGCCCTTTCCCGCCCGATACTATTTTCATGGATGCTCTCAAGGGGCGTTATGACGCCATAGTCTGCATGTACCACGATCAGGGACACATCCCGATGAAAGTGCTCGATTTTGAAGGCGGGATTAACGTCACACTGGGATTGCCCATCATCAGGACTTCCGTTGATCACGGCACTGCCTTCGACATTGCCTACAAGGGTGTCGCCTTCACCGCCAGCTTGCGCGATGCCTGCAAGCTGGCGGTAATACTCGGTCAGGGTTAGCACGGCGGATCGCAAACTAAACGAAACTTCTGCATAGTGATCGATTGGTTGATGGCAGTTTGCCCTGGTTTTTTACCAGAGTAGTTTTGGGCTTCCGTACCTCCATAAGGGTCGTCACCGCCAACGTGGCTGAATACGTAAATATCGCCGTTGGCATCTTGGATGGAGCGTGGGTAGTAGTCCGTTGGCGTCATCCCCTTAAAAGTGATCCAACTGGCGCCGCTGTTGTTCGTATAGGAAATTCCGGTCGTGGCAAACTGAATTATCACCCCCTCACGGGTCGCTAACAACTCGGGGTGGCCTGAGTGCGGGAAGTTACCCGGATTCCCCAGTGTAGCTTGGTCCATCACCCAGCATCCGCTAGTTCCCTGGTCGGGGCAACTGGAACCCGGCTTCGCCCGAAGAATTGCCTGCTTACGTATCTGCGTTCTGTCTGTAGCACTGACCTGTGTGCGGAATAGCGCCAGCAGATCACCGTTTGGGAGTTGGGCTGCATCCCACTCATTAGGTAATAGGACCGTGGGCGCTATGTCGGGCATTCCCCTCTTCCACTGACCACGCTCAGCCGCTGAAGCCGACGCCGCCACCAGCAGCATGTTCGTGGCCTTGTCAGAGGGAGCGCAGGAACCGCTCGTGCCCCCTCCGACATAAGGCCAAGCCTGGCCCAGCGCAATATAGCGACCATCCTTGAGTCGCCTGATTCGGCTGACCTGGTACTTGCAGATCAACGGGTCTGTGACAACGACCTGACCCGCTGCCCCGAGCGCGGGCCAGTTGGCCGGATAAACACCGCTGGCCTTCGGCTTGAGAATCTGCAACATCGCCGTGTGAGGAATCCTTCTCAGGTTTTGCAGGTCGTCCCCGTTGACACGCCGGATCAGGGATCCGTTCGGCAGGGCGATTATATCCTGCGGCGCGTAGGCCGACATGCCGATTGCCTGAAACGGGTCCGTGCGCCATACAGACCAACTCCGGCCCGAGTTGGTTGATTTCAGATAAACGACCTCGGAGCATTTCTGAGTGGTCGGGAGTTTCGGAGAAGGCGGGCAATTACCACTTAGACCATAGTAGTCATACCCTTTGTCTAAGTAATGATAGCCAGACGGAGCCGGTGAGATGTGTGTGTAACTTCTGCCGTCTGAAAGCTTGAACAAATTCAATAAGTTCTCAGGCATGAAGGTCCGCCCCTGAGATGGGCTGGTAGGGCCAGTCGCATGAGTGAAGGCGACCATCAAGCTGCCATCGGGCATGATCCAGGTGCCCGTCCACTCGGATGATCGGCAATCGTTTGAGCCATTTCCGCATTGTTGCGGATATGAGGAAAAGATCGTTGTCCTTTGATATGTGCCGCTGGAGACTTGAACCGTTGTGCCTTGAATTACTCTGGCGGTGGTTTTTGACCAAGGAACAGTAGAAAGCAGACTTAGGCAAGCGGCCAAAGTAAAGATTACTGCCGTCCGATAAGGGCGGAGGCGGGGATGCCTTGTGAGTAGCCAGCCCATATTCATTACCGCTCCTTCCTGTTTATATCCAGTCCGAGCAAGCGCGCGGCGTTCTCCCAGTACACCTTGCGAAGGATGTCTTCCGGCAATCCGATGCCGTAGATGCGCCAGCGCCCCTGTGGTGGGACCCGCGTCGGCGCATAGTCAAAATACTCATCCTCCGTTTCCAGGAAGCGATAATAGATCTCGTACAAGTCCTCGCCGAAGGTTTGATATGGAATGTCGAGGAAGCCTTTCGGAATGGCATCGGTGCCGAATAAAATCCTGTCCTGATAGTTGTCGAAAAACCGCCTCGCTGTTCTCGGCTGTCGGCCGAGTTCCGCGACCCGCGCGGAGATGTCGACGTGCATGTTCGGATGTCTATCCAGGCACTCGGAGACGTAGGCGAGGTCCTCGGCTTCGGCAACATGGGCGCACACAAATTGCGTGCGGGGATGTCGGGCCATAACTCTCCGGCGCGCCTCCTGTAGTTCCCGATTGCTCGGAAAATCTCCGCCGTAGAAAGACCAATCCGGATGCGCCTGGAGTTCTTCACAACGCTCATTAAAACGGTCGACGGGGAGAAAGAATGCTCGCGGATCAGAGACGTGGATAACGACGGGCATGTCGAGCGCGCCTGCCGCTTCCCACATCAAATCAAACCGCTTATCGTCCACTTTGATGAGGGTGCCGGTCTTGACATTCTCGCGGGCGTACAGGCCGAGAATCTTGAGAACCTTCAGTCCGCGTGCCCCCGCCTGATGCGCCCGCCCCACTTGCTCTGCCTGAAAGCGAGCGTAGTTCGGCTCTGCCACCCGGCTCCACCACGGTTCGGTGAAGACGACGAAGCGGTCCGGATTAGCCTTTGCGTGAACACGTATGGAGTGGAGCAGGCCTTCTCCGTATCCCCCTGTCAGATTAACCATCACACGAACATTCTTCGCCTCCATTGTGGGGAGGAGTTCCGACGGCTCGGCGATTACCTTGATCCCGTCGCCGACGTCGAGGCCGGGACTCCATGTGAGGTGCGTGTGAAAGTCGATGACGGGGAAGCGCGGTTTGGCTATCTGCGTCTGACTAACGCGGATAGAGCTATTCGGTTCAAACTCTCTCAGCAGAATGTCGCGGCAGTTCTTATCCTCATTCGGCGCTCCTAGCAAGAAACCTCCTCTGGACTCGTCTCAGCGGCTCAAACGGGTTTACGAAGTGGCAGAAATAGTTACGAGAGGCAGGCATGAATACCGACCTCGATGGAACCGAATTTTGATCTCGATGTGAAATGAGCCTGGAGGCTAAACTTTAAAATCAGCCCCCAAGCTCATTTGGAATTCAAAAAAATTAGAAAGTGAATCTCATGTTCAGTTGTATGACACGAGCACCTCTGGTGGAAGTAAATCGACCAAAGTTAGCATTGGTAATGGTCGTGTTAATACCTGAA
>JACCTF010000731.1 GCA_013812565.1 Pyrinomonadaceae bacterium
TCGTCGGCGCTTCAGATCGGTTCGAAGGATACGCTGCCGAGCGCACCGATCTTCTGAGATTTATTGATCAGAATGGAATTCAGAATGTCGTTTTTGTCGCGGCTGACGTACACGGCACAGTGGTGAACAACCTCACGTATCAAGATTTCCCGTTCGGTCCGCAGGTTCCGACCGGCGCTTTCGAGATAACCACCGGCGCGGTGGCGTATGATGCGCCGTTCGGCCCCACTGTGATTGACATCGCGGAGCGTGCCGGTTTTATTGACGCGCCGACCAGAGCGTTTTACGACAGTCTGCCGGTCGCGCCTGACGCGAATGACTTGCCGAATGATAAAGATGATTTCCTCAAAGGGTTAATCAACAGTCAGATTACTTCACCACCACCAGCCGGTCTCGGTTACGATCCAGTTGGTCTAAAAGGATCATCAATCGCAGCCACCTTGCTTCAGGGCGACTACATCGCGGTGCACACCTTCGGGTGGACGGAATTCAGGATCAACCGCCAAACCCAGCGCCTGCGTGTCACGACTTACGGCATCGCACCATACACCGAGGCGGAGTTGATCGCAGACCCGCAGGCAATTACAAACAGAGTGCCGGAAGTCGTCAGTCAGTTCGTTGTCGATCCAGTGCGTTAAATCAACCCAAAGACCACAACGAACAAAAGCCTTTACCGCGGCAAGACCCGGGGAACCAGAGAGTTCACGCAGAGAGAGAGAGAGAAAAAAGACTCAACTCACTGCGTGAACTCTCCCCCTGCTCTGCGAACCCCGCACTCTCTGAACTCTTACTGTGTTTGCTTCGGGGGCACAGACTAAACTCTGTGCTACTTTGTCCCGATCTCCAACAAACCCCACCATTTTTCCTACACTAATGGCTCACAACAGTTTACAGGCGGGCTGTTTTTCGGTAGCGTGCGCGTTGCTGGAAACTGAACTTCTTCAATTCGAGGAGAATAAACTATGCGTGCGGTTAATTGGCAGCGGTTTCTAAATACCTTGCAAGTTGTGGTGGCAACGGTCATGGTCTTTGCAGCTTTCAGCGCGAACGCCCGAGTCTTTGCGCAGGCGCAAGCCAACGCCGCTGACCTGCGCGGCTTTGTGCGCGACCCGCAGGGCGCAGTCGTCGCGGGCGCCACGGTCACGGTGCGCAACCCGTCAATCGGCATTACGCGCACGGCCACGACAAACGACGAAGGCTTTTACCAAATTGTTCAACTGCCGCCGAACGAGTATGAAGTGAGCGTCGAAGCGCAGAATTTCAAGCGCGCGGTTGTACCTTCGGTCAAGCTCACGGTGGGCCAGCGAGCGGATTTAGACGTTCCATTAGAGGTTGGAGCAATCGGCGAAAGCGTGACGGTCTCCGGCGCGACCACAGAACTCGTCGAGACTTCGCGCACCGCCGTTGCCAACACGATTGAGCAGCAACGCATCGAGAACCTGCCGATCAACGAACGCAGCTATTTGAACTTCGCGCTCACGCTCTCAACTGTCACGCGCGACAACGCCCGACCGATTGGCCCCGCCCCGACTTCCGGCCTCAACTTCGGCGGTCAACGCGGTCGCTCGAATCTCGTGCAAGTCGATGGGGCAGATAACACCGACAACTCGATCAACGCCGCGCGTTCAACCGTTAGTCAAGAAGCCGTGCAAGAGTTTCAAGTAGTAACTAATTCTTTCGCCGCGGAGTTTGGTCGAACCGCCGGCGGCGTCGTCAACGTCGTGACCAAAGGCGGCACGAATGATTTCAACGGCAACATCTTTGGCTTCCTGCGCAATCGACGCTTTCAAGCGCGCAATGCCTTCGCGCCCGTCGAAGACCCGCCGTTTACACGCGCACAATACGGCATAACGTTCGGTGGCCCACTTGCCCGCGACCGCTCGTTCTTCTTCTTCGCACATGAGCAACGGCGGCGACAAGAGTCAGGATTTTTTACGAGCGATGTCGGGCAAGGCTTAAACAGCAGCGTCACCCTCGGTGCGCCGTTTCTGCCTTTCACACAAACATTTCGCAACATCACAGGGCAGCAAGCAGGTTATGTCAACGGATTGATCACACAGGCGACGCCGCTCTTAACTAATCCTAATCCGGCGGTGAGAGCGCAAGGTCAGCAGCTTGTGGGCGCAGCCATTCAGTATGCTTACTTTGCATCAAGCGGCGGTTCGACTGCGCTTAACGGAACAAACCCGCTCATCAGCACCGGAGGCACAATCCCGATTCCGGCCGGACAGGTGATCGGCAGTCGATTCTTTCTCTCAGGCCAGCCGGTTCCAGTGAGCACCGTTAATGAGCAAGGCCAACCCATCGCCTTTCGCCCGCTCTCGCAGCTTCTACGCATCTTCCCGATCTCGGAGGCAACGACCTTCTCTTCATTCCGGCTGGATCACAAGATCAGCGATGCGAATCAATTGACGATGCGCTTTGGTTACAATCCGAGCGACTTAAACGGCATTCAAGTTGAATCGCAAAACCAATCGCTCGGCCAAAACGATCTCTCGCGCACGGGCATTCAAACTCTCCGCGATACATCATTCGTCACCACGCTTTCATCCACCCTGTCAGACAGAGTGGTGAACGAAGCGCGCTTCCAAGTTGGCCAGCGCCGTGCCTCGTTTCGCTCGCAAAATGGTGATGCCGTCGCGGTCAACATCGCAGGCACAGCCTTCTTCGGACGCGAACTGTTCTCTCCCGTGTTCCGCACCGAAACCAGATACCAGGTTGTTGATAACGTCAACGTGCTCGCAGGCAATCACACTTTTAAGTTCGGCGCAGACGTAAACTCCATTCCCGTTGATGCGAGCTTCGAGTTGAACTTCGCCGGGCTATTCAACTTCGGCGGCATTTCAGCCAACACCTTCGCTCCCTTTCCGGGCGGCGCACCGGACTTCACACCGGTGCAGCAGTACGGCCTCGGCTTTCCAACAAATTACATTCAAGGCTTTGGCAATCCGGTTAGCGAATTAACCAATCGTCCGCTGGCAGTCTTCGCGCAGGACTCATGGAAGATTCGTCCCAATCTGACGCTTAACTATGGCGTTCGTTACGATGTTGAACTGATAGATCAAATCGCGCCCATTGGCTTCACTGATCCGCTTTCACGTATCGCCCTCTCCGCCGCTGATGTACAGGCAGCGCAGGATGCCCTCAGTGTGCAGCAGGGAATTCCGCGCGATAAAAACAACATCGCGCCGCGCGTCGGCTTAGCCTACGACGTGACTAATAACGGCAAGACTGTGATCCGCGCCGCCTACGGCATCTTTTATGACAAGCCGCTCTTAGCCATCGGCTTCAACTCGGACATCGCAGACGCCGCGCAGCAGCAGCAAGGTGTTCTTCTGCCCGGTAGCCCCACTCCGACAGCGCTTCTTAATGCAGTGCAAGTTTTTCAAGGCACCGTGGTGCCGGGCTTGACTCCGGGCGTCGCACCAGGAACGGATTATCAAAGAGGGCGACAGCGCTTCAACGACCAAACCTTTCCCGGCTTTGGACCGGTCTTGCCCTTCACGCTTCCCGTCGCTCAGGATTTTGAATACGCATACGCCAATCAAGCGAACTTGACCATTGAGCGGCAGATCACGAACGACATCTCGGCCTCCGCGAGTTACCTGTTTGTCGGCGCGCGCCATCTGCCGCGCCCCATTGATGTCAACGCACCGCGCGTTGATCTTCAGATTGAAAACTTTCGACGCTTTGCCGGACGCGACCCCATCAACACTACCGAAGCGAGCGCCTTTAGTTTGCCGACCACATCAGGCGGCGGCTTTACCGTGATCATTCCCGGATTGGTCGCGCAAGGTCCGCGCGGCCGCGTGGTCTCTCCTGCCGCTGCCAATTTCTTCCGCCCGAATGCGCCGAACTATTTTCTGGTCCAGGCGCTAACCGGCGGCGCCGTAACACCACAAGCCTTCAACGCTGCTCTCGCCGGAACGCTGCGCACGCCCGGCGTTGTCTCTCCGTTCGGTTCAGTCAACGCGCAAAACTCTGACGGCAACTCCAACTACAACGCGATGAACCTTGAGTTGAAGAAGCGTTTTTCACACAACTTTCAGTTCCTCGGTTCCTACACGTGGTCGCACTCAATCGATGATTCGAGCGACTTGCAGACGCTCCTGCTTCCGCAAGACAACCGAATCCTTAGTGCCGAGCGGGCCGATTCGCTTTTTGACCAGCGCCATCGCTTTGTCTTCAGCGGCGTGCTCGCCGCGCCTGAGAGTCTGCGCAACTCCTCAAGCTTTGCCGGTCGCTTCTTCGCCGACTTCATCATCGCGCCGATTCTTGAAATATCTTCAGGCCGTCCCTTCAACATCTTGACCGGCGTTGACACAAACAACGATCAATCAAATCAAACGGATCGACCAAACGTTGGAA
>JACCTF010000741.1 GCA_013812565.1 Pyrinomonadaceae bacterium
CTTGTGCTCCGCGAAGCGGCAAGCCACGGGGCGGTCGCCGAGCATCGCCGGACGGCGGTCGAGCGGACGCTTCACTTATGTCTCACCGGGGCGTGCGACGTGGGAACGCAAGTCGAACGCTGGCGCACCCAAAATGCCCCGCGCCATCCCAAGACACCGGGCCACGCTAAATCCGTGAATGTGCGTCGCCGAGCGGCGCCCACTCATGTCACCTGCGATAACGAAACGGCCGAAGCCACCACCGTAGTTGAAGTGCGCGCCGCTGACGGATTTGGGCTCGCTTATAGAATCGCCAGCCTGCTTGCAAAGCTTGAGTTTGATATTGTCGGCGCGCGGGTCGCGACCGAGAAGACGGACGCGCTCGATGTTTTCTATATAACGGACTCGCGTGGTATGAAACTTTCTGAACCGCAAATGCGCGAGCTTGAAGAATCACTCACTGACTCGCTCTCAGCTATGAACGATGCAGCCATCGTTTCAGCACGCACTTCAAGCGAGACAAGGAAGTAAAACTTGCCACAGAGACACCGAAGGAAAGGATGAAGGATGAGGGCGGAAGGATGAAATAAAGAACAATGCTTTACTTCATCCTTCCGCTTTCCGCCTTTATCTTTTCCCTCTGTCTCTGTGGCTAATTCAAATCGAGGAAGCAAAAAAATGAAGAAGATCGAAGCAATCATCAGACCCCACCTGCTCGATGCAGTAAAGAACGCACTTCAGGAAGTTGATGTCAAAGGCATGACTGTAAGCGAAGTGCAAGGCTATGGTCGCCAGCTCGGACACACTGAAACTTACCGCGGCGCTGAGTACCAAATAACGTTTATTCCGAAGCTGAAGGTCGAAGTGATCATCCCCGATGACATCGAAGATATGGTGGTCCATGCAATCAGCAAGGCGGCTCAAACAGGCAAATTCGGTGACGGTAAAATCTTCGTCATCCCGATTGATGACGTGGTTCGCATTCGCACGGGCGAACGCGGCGAAGCAGCTCTCTAGCGACAGAGTCGCACGCCCCCGGCAGATGCTCTTGACAAGTGCTCTGCTTGTCATTAAGGTTTGCTGGTCCCGCTGCCGGGGGTGTTCTTTCATAATCAAAGTAGAGGCGCGATCTCCAAGAGTAGCCGGATCGGAAAGCGAAGGATGCGGTAACGATCATCGGTGAAAGGGGCAGGTCGCCGAAGCTCGTCGGTGTAGTCCTTCGGTCACCGGCGAGTTGGTCGCTGCGGCTAAATCCGCAGGACTGTCACCCTGATCGGGTGAAGAGCTACAACGTAGGAATCGTGGTGCGTGAGAACTGTCGCGCGCCGCCTTAAGTGACTTTTGCTGAAAAAGGTCGAACGTGTACGCTCACACGTTCGACCTTTTTTGCATTTTGATACAACGACATGAATCTATTCGAACTAACGCGCGCGCTTATCAGCATTCCATCTATCACCGGAGACGAAGCAGAGGTGGGGGGCTTTCTCGTGCACTATCTTGAAAGTTTGAACTACCGAGTTGAGGTTCGAGAAGCAGAACCGGGGCGCGCCAACATTTTTGCAACTCAATCTACGACAGCCCCGCGCATCGTGTTCTCGACGCACATAGACACGGTGCCGCCATACATCGCTTTTAGTGAAGATGATGAATATATCTACGGACGCGGTGCATGCGACACAAAAGGCATCATTGCCGCGCAGATCGCCGCCGCCGAAGAGCTGCGCGCGTGCGGCATGGCGGAGATTGGACTGCTCTTTGTTGTTGATGAGGAAGTAGGAAGCGCCGGCGCGCGCCTCGCGAACACGTATCCACAAGCTTCCGCGTGCCGCTACCTTGTAAACGGAGAACCTACAGATAATCGTTTGGCCGTCGGCTCCAAAGGCTCGCTGCGACTGCGCATTAAGACGACGGGACGCGCCGCACATTCAGCCTACCCGGAACAAGGTGAATCAGCGATTGAAAAGTTGCTTGAGGTTCTCGCCGATGTGCGCCGCTCAGAGTGGCCCGCGAATGGTTTCTTCGGCGAAACCACGTGCAACATCGGACGGATTGCGGGCGGCACGGCGTCGAATGTTGTCCCGGCAGAAGCGCATGCCGATCTGCATATTCGTCTGGTGACAGATTCTGCCCCGGTCAAAAGCGCGTTGGAGCGTGTCGTTGCGGGGCGCGCGGCGGTGGAATATCTCTCGGTTGCTGAACCCGTGCGAATGCTCGCCGTCGAAGACTTTGAGCAGTGCGTGGTGCGCTTTACAACGGACATTCCGCACTTAACCAACTGGGGCAAGCCGTTGCTGATTGGCCCGGGATCGATCCTCGATGCGCATACGACGAATGAGCGGATTGCGAAACGCGAACTCGTTGAAGCCGTCGCTCTTTACGTCCGCTTAGTACGTTCTCTAATTGCTCGCGATCAGTAAGATTAACAAGGCATAAAAAGGGGTGGAGCATAAAAGTTGGCGGGAGGTTGTGGGTAAGGCACATAATATTTCACCACAGAGGCACAGAGAAGCACAGAGGTAGCACAGAGTAAAGATAGTAGGCAGTAGGCAGTAGGCAGTAGGCAGTAGGCAGTAGGCAGTAGGC
>JACCTF010001038.1 GCA_013812565.1 Pyrinomonadaceae bacterium
GTTATGAATATTCTTGAAGAAAACTTGGTAGGGTAATGTGCCTGGATGGGACACTCAGGAGGTGTTCGTCGCACGCCGCCCTGCGGTTTGTCTGGCAAGCGTCATGCCTTCAAGTCATAACAAAGTACTCGCTCAATTTATGGGTTTTGTGCTTGATTTTGAGTTTAACGATAAGCACGCCACGTCACTAAGTTCAACCTGACCGGTCATCCTGAATCGTCACGATCAATGTGAGAGTAGCAGGCAAGGGTCAGTGGTTAGAAAGCAAAAGACGCATATGGTAAACAGAAGGCAAATTATTTTATGAGCTTGACATGCAACCACATCGAATCAACGCCTGCTCACTGCCCACTCACCATGGTCAAGAGATGGAAATGAGGCATTTCGTGTCAGCGAGGTCTTTCAGAATCTTCGCGATGTAATTCATGTCGAACGGTTTGTTCAGCAACGCAAGGATGCCTTGCTTGGAGAGAAACTCTTTGTTCCAAGTTCCCGTATTGCTAAAACCCGTGATCAAGAGAACCGGTACGCGGGGAGCGGTCACGCGTAGGGCTTCAACCAATTGCCATCCGTTCATGTGCGGCATCATGATGTCGCTGATCACCACATCATGTACATCAGGCTGAAACATGCGCACAGCCTCGAGCCCGTCAAAGGCGGAATCTACTTCGTAACCTTGCTTGGTGATAAATCGTCGCAGAATATTGTTGATAGCGCGATCGTCGTCAACCACCAGCACCGATAGCGTGGATTTTTCTATCTTTGGGGGCGGGGGACTGATCTCATCCTCAGATAGCACCGCCGCCGTTCCCGCCGCAACATCAGAGGAAGGGCCGGGCGTGGCATTTGGTCGAAGATCTAATTCGAGCTGGAGGAGCTTGCTCTCAATGGTTTCACATGCCCAAGCCGTGGCCGTCAGTTGAGCAGCCGCCCGAAGGCACCACTCATCTTCTTCGTCGAACTGGCGCTCCCTCTCGCCCATCACCGCAGCGACGCCGGCCACCTCCCCGGTCAGGCCAAACACCGGCACCCCAAGATAATTGGCAAGGTAATCCGGCAGCGAAGAATCGCTGGGCTGTTCGACGATGGGTTCGCTGCTGCGGACGGATGTCCGTTCGGCAACGACTTTAGCGGCAAGACGCGTCGCAAGCACTTCCAATTGGCTGCGGTTAAGTTTGGTCGGCATCTCCTGTCTATCCCGTTGGTGAAGAGCCACCGTCTCAAATCCATTTTTGTTTTGACGCAGGATGACTGCGACCGATGCATCGAGCGCCGCGAGGACCTGGCGCGCGACGCGGGGAGCGCGATTCGCCTGCGCGGGGGATGTGGTTAGCTCAACAAGCGCATGGAGGAGGCGCACATGCTCAGTGCTGGCTCCCCCGACATCGTGATTGATCAACATGATAGCTCTTAATATCTTACGAGGTGAAAAGGTTAGGAATGTTAGGGTGTGGACGGCGGCACAAAAATCACGCCAGTATCTTATCGGCAAGCTAATCCTTTGACTTGAGTCTGAGTGACTGCTAAAGTCCTTCCACCTCACCGCTATTAACCGCCTAAAGCTAATTATAATCTTTGGAAAAAGCTCTTTCATGCGGCGTTTAGCTTGCAAACTGACTACGCATAGCCGCTTTTGTTGTTGTTTCCCCTTGTTAACTCAGTTAACACGGCGGCCGTTTGCAGAACGAGCAATCACAGCTTGCAGCTCAAACGATTACCAACAGAGCAAATTCTGCGCCGCCTCAGACCTTCCTGTCCCAATTCTCATAATTCTTTATCATGAGCATTCGAATTCTCTTTGTTGAAGATGATGCACAGTGGCGCAACGTGCTGCTTGAAGCGATGGCGGAAGCAGGCTATCAAGCGGAAGGCGTAGCCAGTGCTGAGGCAGCAATGGTGCGCTCGGCAAGCGAAGTCTTCGACATCGTGGTAATCGACAACGAGTTGCCCGGCATGTCAGGAATCGACTTCTTGCCTCACCTGTTAGGCATGCGCCCCGGCATCATTACGATTGTCACGGCTGCGCAAAGCACGGTTAGCCTAGCGGTTGAGGCGATGAAACGCGGGGCAACAGACTTTATCAACAAACCATTTGCGCTTAATGATCTGGCAAGCATGATCAGCGTTGCCGCCGAGCGAGTTTCGCGGCGTGCGTTCGCCGCGGGCAACAGCGTCGCCGCGATCTCGATTGTCGCCGAATCGCCGATGATGCGGATATTGCTTGATCAAGTGGCGGCGATTGCTCCGTTTAACACTACGGTGCTCGTCACCGGAGAGACCGGGACGGGCAAAGAGCTTGTGGCGCGATCCATTCACCAGCTTAGCCCGCGACGGACACATCCATTGGTTGCGCTCAATTGTGCGGCAGTGCCCGAGCAGTTGCTTGAAGATGAATTGTTCGGGCACGTCAAAGGGGCATTCACCGGAGCGCAGAGCGCGCGCGACGGACGCTTTGAGCAGGCCGACAACGGAACACTTTTCCTCGACGAAATCGGCGATATGAGTCTGCCGCTGCAATCGAAATTACTGCGCGTATTGCAGGAGCGCGAATTTGAGAAGCTGGGTTCATCGCGCACTGTTAAGGTTGATGTGCGAATCATCGCCGCGACCAGCGCTGACTTAGAACATCGTCTTGAAGATAAAAGCTTTCGTTCTGATCTGTTCTACCGTCTCAATGTGGTGCACCTGCGTCTTCCCCCGCTGCGTGGGCGCACCGAAGACATTCCCTTATTAGCCGAGCAGTTGCTGACGCGATTCTGCGCAAGCACGGGTCTTCCTGCCAAGAAGATTGATGATACGGCATGGCGCGCGCTGACATCATACCGCTGGCCCGGCAACGTTCGGCAGTTGCAGAATGCGATGGAGCGTGCCGCCGCTCTTTCCGGCATGAACCCGACGATTTATCTACATGATCTACCGGAAGAGGTGCGCGGCGGATCTCCCACGGGTGTGAGCACGTGGCTTGCTTCCAGCGAGCCTGTGCCGCTCCAACAGATTCCTGATGAAGGATTAAACTTCGATGCGGTCGTCACCAACGTCGAGCGCGAGTTATTGCTTGAATCGCTTAACAAAGCGGGCGGCAATAAATTACGCGCCGCCAAGTTGCTCAACATGAAGCGCACGACTTTTGTCGAGAAGTTGAAGCGGTTGCAGATCGAGGCAGCAGATGGCTCGGTCAAAGATGAGCAGCAAACTCAGTAGTGACCGGCGATGAACAAACACCTTTGCCTGGCTTGCCTATGGCAGTTCTACCCTGGGTCGAACTAGAGCGTGTACGCAAAGGCGGCCCACCATGACCGCACAACCTATCTCTCTGCTCAGCTTTATGATCTTTGCTCAGTAGTTTAGAACCGCTTAACCTGCGGCGGAGCCGGTGCCGGGGGAAGTTCACACCATCGGGTTGGTGAAGCATATTCTAAGGTCAATGATTCAGCCACCGCCAAAGAAACGCTGAGGGCGTTAGCGGCAACAACGCGACCAGTCGAAAGACCGATGTTAAGTTGCTCAAGGTCTAAGCCAGTTTTATCGACGCGCGAGCTTGAGAGATCGACGCCGATCGTGTTTGTTTTCGATTGAGCTGAAACGCCGCCGCCGATGAAGACGCTCAGCGCTTTGTTATAGCGACCGGCTTCCGAACCTGCAGCGCCGCCGAGTCCAATTGACTCCGCTTCACGGCTGAGTTCGGACAAGAGGCTGTCCAGTTCACGGGCCAGCGTGTTGCGGTCACCCTGAAAAGAATCCGAAGCTGACTGCGACGCCAAGGTTGACGCACGATCAAGTAATCCAGAGATCGTGCCCAAGCCGCCGTCAATAATTTGGAATGTTGAAATCGCTTCGTTGGCGTTGCGCACGCCCTGACGCAGAGCGGAGATGTCGCTGCGGTAACGGTTGGCAACGGCCAATCCGGCAGCATCGTCGCCTGCGTTGTTGATACGCAGACCTGAAGAAAGACGGTTCAA